>CADCPE010000047.1 GCA_902803275.1 uncultured Erysipelotrichaceae bacterium | reverse complement strand
TTTTGCTGGCCTGAAAAACGGCCTGGATATGCCTACCGCAGAGTTTTATCCCGGAGCCAACGATTCCGAGGCTTTTTCAGCCATCGGTGTAAAGGCCGCTGCAATATGCGGAGTAGCCTTCACCCCTCAGGATTATTACCATACGGTCAAAGATACCTATACCAACCTGAATCCTGAATGCATCAAGCTGGTCCGCAAGATCCTTAAAGAAGCCATCAACATGTTTACTAAGATCGGAAAAGCTTTCTGATAAAACGAAACAAGATCAATGCATGATCCTGCAGATCTTTATGGCAGAAATCTTGTCTTTACAAAAAAGTCTTCTAAAGACTTTTTTATATAGATGAAACAAACGTATGCATGGTGCATGTAGCGATATCATAGTACAAAAAAGCCTAAAGGGCAGAATCGTAGTAAGATTATAGAATAATAAGGAACGATAAAGATGATCATTAACACAGGACAAAGAACTGATATTCCGGCTTTCTATTCAGAATGGTTCGCCAACAGACTGAAAGAAGGTTTTGTCTGTGTTCGCAATCCTTATGATCCGAATCTGGTCAGCCGTTACCGCCTTGATCCTTCGGTCGTGGACGTGATCGGTTTCTGCACGAAGAATCCTGCCAAGATGTTTCCCTATATGGATCTGCTGAAAGACTATGGCCAGTATTGGTTTGTGACTATCACACCCTACGGACGGGATATAGAACCGAATGTTCCGGATAAGCATCAATTGCTGGATGATTTTAGGAAGCTTTCCGAAACAGTCGGCATTCATTCGATCGGCTGGAGATATGACCCGATCTTTATCTCGGAAAAATATACGATGGAATACCATGAGCATGCTTTCAGACAGATCGCAGAAGCACTGGACGGCTTCACCGAGACGGTGGTGATCAGTTTCATCGATCTTTATCCGAAGGTCAGGAAAAACTTTCCGGAAGCAAAAGAAGTGACAAGGGAGCAGAGAATCGAACTTGGGAAGAAAATCATAGCGATCGCCTCAGCTCATAACATGATCGTGAAGCCCTGCGCTGAGGGAGATGAACTTGCTGCGTATGGTGCGGATTGCGGCGGATGCATACGGATCACTGACTACGAGAAGGCCATCGGGAAACGTTTGAAGGCGCCAAAGATCAAAGGCGCAAGGAAAGAGTGCGCCTGCTATCTGTCCTGTGATATCGGTGCCTATAACACCTGTCAACATCTATGCCGCTACTGTTATGCCAATGCGGAACCTGAGACAGTACTTGCAAACAGCCGTCTACATGATCCGAAGTCCCCGTTCCTCATAGGAAACTACACGGATAATGATAGGATCCATGATGTGAAACAGGTTTCCTGGATCGATGAGCGGATGAGTCTGTTTCCGGAAGATGATCTGGCAATGAAATAAGGAGGGCAACTATGAACCAGCGTGAAAAAAGGGAGTATCTTATCCGTGCTCTTCTTAAGGAACAGCACGGTTCAGATATATCGATCCCTTCTGAAGAGATGAAACAAAGGCGACTTCTGCGCAGCCTTTTCAATATCCGGATGCCGAAAGAAAGCAGTGAGGAGTTTCTTAAGATACAGGATGAGTATCTGCAGGAAACAATAAGAGAAAAAGGCATTACAGATATTCAGGATCTCAAACCTGTCATAGACGATCTGTATCTCTGGAAAGGAGATATCACGACCTTAAGATGTGACGCCATCGTCAATGCGGCCAACTCGCAGATGCTTGGCTGTTTTGTTCCATGCCATAAATGCATCGACAACGCCATTCACACTTATGCCGGCATTCAGCTTCGGCAGGAATGCAGCAGAAAGATGAATGAGCTGCGAAGCAGATACGGCAGTGATTATGAGCAGCCGATGGCTGTCGCAATGATCACAAACGGATACAATCTTCCATCAAGAAAGGTCATCCATGTCGTCGGACCGGTCATCTATGATGAAGTCAGAAAAGAAGATGAAGAACTGCTTTCATCATGTTATGAATCATGTCTGAGACTGGCTGATGAAAACGGCCTGCGATCGATCGCATTCTGCTGCATATCAACTGGAGAATTCCGTTTCCCGAACAGGAAGGCAGCCAGGATAGCGATCGATACCGTAAGGAAGTATAAAAGTGAAACGAAAACAGAAATGAAGGTGATATTCAATGTCTACAAGGATAGCGATGATCAGATCTACAGGGAATTACTCGGATAATGTAAGAAAACTTAAAAAAGTTCTCGAAGAATGCGACGCTCTGGTGATAGGCGCGGGAGCCGGATTATCAACTTCTGCCGGGTTTATTTATACCGGTGAACGTTTTGAGAGGTATTTTTCCGATTTCATTGAAAAATATCATTTTGAAGACATGTATTCCGGAGGATTCTTTTCCTTTGAAAGCAGGGAAGAATTCTGGGCCTACTGGTCAAGATATATCTATATCAACAGGTATATGGATCCTCCTGAGAATACCTATAAGAAACTTCATGATCTTGTAAAGGACAAGGATCATTTTGTGATCACGACCAATGTCGATCACTGTTTTCAGAAAGCCGGTTTTGATAGAAAGAGACTGTTCTATACCCAGGGCGATTACGGTCTGTTTCAGTGTTCCAAACCTTGCCATGAAAAGACATATGACAATAAAGAGACCATCACAGAAATGGTCAAAGCTCAGGGCTTTGTGATCGGCGAAAAGGAAGAAATGATCGTTCCGGAAACTTCATTAAAGATGGAAGTCCCGAATACGCTTATTCCTGTCTGTCCGGTGTGTGGGGAAGAAATGACGATGAACCTTCGTTCCGATGATCGTTTCGTGGAAGATGAAGGCTGGCACGAAGCGGCAAAAAGATACAGCCGGTTCTTGGAATCACACAGGAATATGAAGATCCTTTATCTGGAACTGGGAGTAGGCTTTAATACCCCTGGAATCATCAAATACCCTTTCTGGAATATGACTGCAGAAAATCAGAATTCTGTATATGCCTGTGTGAACTATAAAGAAGCATTTACGATCGAAGGAATCGAAGATCGATCAATATGCATTAACGGGGATATCTCTGAAATACTTAATGAATTGTAAAATCAATAATAGTTCTTTTTCAGTAAGCAATATCCGGCTGGACTCCTATTTATAGGTTCTGATATAGATACAGACTGTGTTATAACTGCAGGCAAATTGACTGTTTTTTGTGAGACAAAAGTCAAATCTGACATGATTATGCTGCAGATCAATGAAACAGATGATCAGAATCGCTTCATCTTTGCAAGATACAGATCATTTATCAGATCAGATATTCCTGCTTTCAGCAAGACAGACTAACCGTCTTAACGCTTCATGGTTAGCGAAATGATATAGTTAACGATTTCACAAAATGATATACTGAAAGTGTATCTTTTTCTTTTATAATTGAATAATTTAAAAAGAAATAATAATCAAGAAAGGAAAATCTGTTTGTGTCTGATTTGAACGAGAGAATCTGTATTATCGGCGGCGGTCCTGCCGGTATATCAGCTGCAATGTATCTGCAGAAAAAAGGGTACAAGAATTATGTGATCTATGAACGCCAGAACAAGGTTGGCGGAAAGTGTTTTTCACCAAAGATCGAAGTTAATGGTGAAAAGCGCAGTTATGAGACTGGTGCTATCATGGGCGCCATCACTTATCATGCGGTCCACGAGGTTGAAGAATTTGCCGGAGTTGGACATGATGATGGTCCGAATATGCGCCGTATGTACCGCGATAAGACCGGCAAGGAGATCCATCCGTTTGAGCCTAAGATCGATTTCTCATTCTCCAAGCTGTTCAGTCTTCTGAAACTCAAAAGACAGATGAAGAAGCTTGTCGAGATCATGGAAACGAAATACAAAGGCTATGATTGCTATGGCCATCGAGGCGTAGCGCAGGGATGTTATTCAGGTCTTTCAAAAGGACTGGATGATGCCTTGCAGACAATAGAAGGTGAGAATCCGAATCTGAAGGATCTGGCTCTGCCTTTTGATCAGTTCTGCAAGCTTAACGGTGTAGAAGAAGTCATGCGTATCTGGCTTGGCCCGTATACTTCTTTCGGCTATGGCTATTTTGATGAGATCCCGGCTGCTTATGTCATGAAATATCTTGATACGACGACGGCGATCGAATTCATCAATATGCGTCTTTGGACCTGGAAGGAAGGCACGCAGTCGATCTATGAGGCTGCCAATAAGAAGCTTGACCATCCGGCTGTTCTGAAGACGGAAGTTGTAAAGGTCGAAAGACCGGCGGAAGGCGAAAAAGGCAAGATCAGAATCACCTTGAAAGATGAAAACGGTGAAAGAACGGAAGAGTTCGATCAGCTGATCGTCACGACACCGCTGGATCATTTCCTGAATTATGCGGATGCCAGAGAAGAAGAGAAGGAACTTTTCAGCAAGATCATTCATGAAAAATATGTTGGTTTCATTGCGAAGTTCCCTGAGAACCAGGGACCGACGATCTCCGGTTACATCTTTGACAATATGACTTATGACAGACTTGGCCATGCGATGGTCTACTATCACCGCTGGGAAGATTTGAAGGCTAATTGCCCAAGTACTGTCTAT
>CADCPE010000046.1 GCA_902803275.1 uncultured Erysipelotrichaceae bacterium | reverse complement strand
TTCAGAGCCGGTGCAACTGAACAGCTTAAAAACTGGGCTGACAGGCTTGAGGTTCCATGTATCTGCGGCAAAGAAAATGAAGATCCAAGTTCTGTTCTTGTTGAAGGGTGCCGTTATGGCAAAAACAATGATATCGACATCCTGATCTGCGATACGGCCGGAAGACTTCAAAACAAGCTCAATCTGATGGCTGAACTTGAAAAAATGCATAGAGTC
Source organism: uncultured Erysipelotrichaceae bacterium (assembly GCA_902803275.1). Classification (GTDB taxonomy): domain Bacteria; phylum Bacillota_I; class Bacilli_A; order Erysipelotrichales; family Erysipelotrichaceae; genus Colivicinus. The sequence goes on along the minus strand of CADCPE010000046.1, from coordinate 2,722 downwards.
CTGGGAAAAGAAATAGAAGGGGCTCCGCATAATACCTGGCTGGTGCTTGATGCCAATACCGGACAGAACGGTCTTTCACAGGCAGAACTGTTCAATGAGATAACCGATCTCAATGGTGTCATCCTGACAAAGATGGATGGCACTTCCAAAGGAGGCATCATCATCGCGATCAAGCATATTACCGGTATACCAGTACGCTACATAACCGTAGGGGAGAAGATGGAAGATATCCAGGATTTTGATTTCGATCTGTATCTTGAATCAATAATAGGGGATCTAAGACATGCCTCATGATCGTGAATACTGCAGTCTTTTACTGGACTATTACGGCAATTTTCTGACCAGACATCAGCGCGATATCTTCAACGAATACTACAATGAAGATCTCTCGATGAGTGAAATCGCTGAAAACTACGGTATTTCCAAAAGTGCTGTTCAGGATATGATCCAGAGGACACTCAAGCGTCTGAATGAACTTGAGGACAATTTGAAACTCATTGAAAAAGATAATAAACTAAATGAGTTGATGGAACAGATGCGCAAAGAAGATGACGAATTGCTTAATTCGTATATAGAAAAGCTATACAAAATAACACAGGGAGAATAAAAATTATGAAAATTATGGCTGTTAACTCCGGAAGTTCATCATTGAAATTCCAACTATTCGAAATGCCTGAAGGAAAGGTTTTGACCAGCGGAAACGTTGAAAGGATCGGCCTTGAAATGGGTATTTTCGGCATCAATGTAAACGGTGAAAGAATCTCCAAGAAGACTCCTGTACTGAATCATCAGGTAGCAGTAGACCTTTTGCTTGATGCGCTAAAGGCTTATGGCATCGTACAGTCATTGGATGAGATCAAGGCTGCCGGACACAGAATCGTCCAGGGCGGTCCGTACTTCTCTGATTCAGTAAAGGTAGACCCTTATGTAGTAGACAAGGTAAAGGAATTGATCGATATTGCTCCGCTTCATAATGCAGCACACCTGACCTGTTATGAAGCTTTCAAGAAGGCACTTCCGAATATCGAGCATGTTTTCGTATTTGATACAGCTTTCCATCAGACAATGGGACCTGAGTCATATCTTTTCCCGGTACCATACGAATGGTATACCGATTACAAGGTCAGAAGATATGGTGCTCATGGTACATCTCATAAATATGTTGCCAACAGGACCGCAGAGATCATGGGCAAAGACATCAAGGATCTCAACATAATCACCATGCATCTTGGTTCAGGAGCTTCCATAACTGCAATTAAAGGCGGCAAATGTATCAATACATCCATGGGCTTATCACCTTTAGGCGGTATCATGATGGGCACCAGATGCGGCGATATCGACCCGACAGTCGTATATTTCATGATGAAAAAACTCGGATGCACTCCTGATGAAATGGAAACATATCTTAACAAGCAGTCGGGCATGGCAGGAATTTCCGGCGTTTCATCAGATTCAAGAGACGTTGAAAACGCCATGAACGAAGGCAATGAAAGAGCAAAGCTTACATATGATCTTTATGTAAACAGAGTGATCAATGTCGTTGGCGGCTACGTCATGCAATTAGGCCATGTAGATGCTCTGGTATTCACAGCCGGACTTGGCGAGCATGCAACATTGGTCAGAGAAATGATCTGCAAGAAACTTGAAGAACCTCTTGGCATTAAAGTCGATTATGAACTGAATGCTAAAACTCATAATGAACAGGAACTTTCATTATCTGATTCAAAAATCAAGGTTTATGTCGTTCCTACAAACGAAGAACTGGCTATCGTTCAGGATACTGTAAGAATTCTGGGTCTGTAATATGTACAAGGAATTCCTGGAACTTATTAAAAAATATGATTCTATAGCAATCTTCAGACATGTCCGGCCGGATGGTGATGCAATGTTTTCGGCATTGGCTCTTTACACATTCCTGAAAGACAATTTCAAGGATAAAAAGGTCAAGATATCCGGAAAAGACACCTATGAGATCATAAATATAAGCCATCCGATATCTGACAGTTTCATGAAAAAATCATTGGCTGTCGTTGTTGATACGTCGAACAAGGAAAGGGTAGATGATCAGCGTTTTCTTAATGCCGAATGCATTGTAAAGATCGATCATCATCCTGTTGTCGATGACTACGGATATCTCAATATCGTCGATTCAAAATCAGCAGCCTGTTGTGAATTGCTCGCAAGAATCCTGTTTTCCAGAGAATTTAAGGGCTATTACATATCTCCGGAGACCTGTAAGTATCTTTACTGCGGCCTTGTTACCGATACGCTCAACTTTAGGATAACCACTGTAAGCTATAAAACATTCGAAGTAGCATATAAACTGGTCAAAACAGGGGATCTTAAGGTATCTGATCTGGTTGAATATCTCACGGATAAAAAACTGGATATATACCATAAGATCAGCAAAATCAGGAATCACCTCAAAGTAGAAGAACAATTCGGTTATATCTTTCTGACTCAGAAACAGCTTCAGAAGCTCGGAATCGGAGCTGTAGATGCCAAAAACAACATCGATGAGATCGGGAAAATATCTGATCTGATGGTATGGGCCTTTGCTGTCGAGGAAGAAGATGGTCTCTACAGTGCATCTCTAAGATCAAAAAGAGGATATCCTGTACATCTTATCGCCCGCAAATACGGCGGTGGGGGACATGCCAATGCCAGCGGGGTAAAAGGCATAACGAAAAAGCAGCTGAAAACCCTTTTTAATGAATTAATT
>CADCPE010000045.1 GCA_902803275.1 uncultured Erysipelotrichaceae bacterium | reverse complement strand
TTCTCTTTTTTTTTTTTTTTTTGCAGAGACTGAGCAGCTGCCAGCATCGTATAGAAGATCGGTGCCACAACAAACAGTAACTGGTACACTATGGTCGTAGTGTAATCCGGGTTGATCATCAGCTGAGGGAAAAACAGAAACAGAAAGATCGAAATGTCGATCGGGATGATCCCGCCCGCCAGGGTCAGGGTGATGTTGCGCTTGTTCAGGATATACTTGGCCCCCTGCGATACTTCGATGTAATAGAACCAGTAATAGGTCAGACAGAAAAGCAGGATCGCGTTGGAAAGGTTGGGTATGGTCACCGTCCATCTGTTTTTGACGATGAATCCGGTAGCAACAAGTTCCCAGATGATATCAGAAATAAAATACAGGACATGGTAGACCATGACTTTATTGAATATATTCTGTTTCATCTGCCTGTCTATGCCTTTGATACTTCTTAACAGCATGATCAGAAACAGGATGATACAGACGATATTGGCTTCTACATAGAAAAGTGCATAACTGTTTTCCATACTTTTATAATAGCATCTGTTAAAAAAGGTATAATAAAAAATATAGAAATATTGACCAATGACACAATTCAGAGAGCTTATGAGAATCAAACAGCAATTACCTGAAGACGAGTGTTTTGCGATGCTCAGGGATCTTAAGCGTGGCGTTCTTTCAGTAAATGGCGACAACGGCTATCCTTACGGCATGCCTTTAAACCATTATTACGAAGATGGATATCTCTATTTTCACGGAGGAAGATCCGGCCACAAGATCGATGCTTTAAAGAAAGACTGCAGAGCCTCATACTGCGTCTATGACGAAGGATACAGAAATGAAGGCGAGTGGCATCTGAATATAAAAAGCGTCATCGTCTTTGGAAGAGTTGAATTCATCGATGATGAAGAAAAGGTCATCGAGATCTCAAGGAAGCTGAGCCACAAGTTTACAAACGATGATAACTATATCGCTGAAGAGATAAGAAGATCTTTGAAAGGAACTGCGATGTTTGCCCTGAAGATCGAACACATTTCAGGCAAGATCGTCAAAGAAAAATAGACAGGGGGGAAAATATGAAACTCAACTATACGCGCACTTTTATCGTTGGACTGGCTTTTCTGTCCATCTGTGCCTTCTGGCAGATGTATGACAATGTCATACCTCTGATCCTTACCAACACCTTCAAGCTGAACGAGACCTATTCGGGAGCGATCATGGCTGCCGATAATATTCTGGCACTCTTCCTTTTGCCGCTGTTTGGTTCGCTTTCCGACAAGCACGAGACCAAGATCGGCAAGCGCATGCCTTTCATCCTTTTTGGCACAGGCGCTGCCATCATTCTGATGAACATCCTGCCGATCATCGATAATACCTATTATGCAAAACCGGACAATTTCAAGGTCATATCTTTTGTCATAGTACTGGGATTGCTGCTGATAGCGATGGGAACCTACCGTTCACCGGCTGTTGCCCTGATGCCGGATGTCACGCCTAAACCATTAAGATCCAAGGCCAATGCGATCATCAATCTGATGGGTGCCGTAGGCGGTATCATCTATCTGGCTGTCGCAGCCGTTCTGTATCCTAACTCCAAGACGGTCGGCGTAGCGCATGTCGACTATCAGATCCTGTTCATCGTCGTGGCGTCGATCATGTTCGTGGCAGTCGGAGCACTGTTTTTGTTTATCAAGGAACCGGAGCTCGTTGAAGAAAACAGGATCCTTGAACTGGAACATCCGGAATGGAATCTGGCGGAAGATGACGGTTCAGGAAACGAAAAGCTTCCTGATGATGTCAAGAAGTCTCTGGCTTTCCTGCTTGCCTCTATCGCGTTGTGGTTCATCGGCTATAATGGCGTAACGACCTGGTTCACCACCTATGTCTCAGTCGTCATGGGTCAGGGTCTTGGCGGAGCGAGCACCTGTCTGCTGGTAGCGACGGCCGGTGCGATCGTCTCTTATATCCCGATCGGCAACATCGCATCAAAGATCGGCCGCAAGAAAACGATCATGACGGGGATCATCCTGCTTTCAATAATGTTCTTTATGGGATTCATCCTCACAAACATCTTCAAGAGCATCAACTTCATCATGTATATCTGCTTTGCCCTGGTCGGCTTTGCCTGGGCGGCGATCAACGTCAACTCCTTGCCGATGGTCGTCGAGATGTGCAAGGGCTCTGATATCGGCAAGTTCACCGGTTACTACTACACTGCTTCCATGGCCGCACAGATCGTCACTCCGATCCTTGCCGGTACCCTGATGAGACTGATCTCCTACAAGATCCTGTTTGTCTATTCAGCCTTCTTCGTTCTGCTGTCATTTGTCACAATGACGCAGGTCAAGCACGGAGACCAGAAGGTCGAAGTCAAGAAGGGCCTTGAAGCATTCGAAGATATGGCGGACTAAAAAGAGCTATTATATTCACCAAGCAGGCATTGAATCTGAAGATTCGATGCCTTTTTAAATGGAAAAAGGCGTAAAATAATGAATGAGTTTACAGGTGGAGAAGAATATGAAGAAAATAATAAGCAGTTTACTGATCCTGATGATGAGTGTCGTACTTGTGCCATCAGCGAAAATCAGCGCACAGGACTACAAGAACGAGATCGTTATCGGTGATTTTAATTATGTGAGTGATGTAGATATCTATACAGACAGATTCTACTATTCAGATTCCTATTTTGAAAAATCTTCATATAATCTTGATGATCCGCATCTAAGGACGATGTCACTGGTCTTAGCACTTGCGACTTTTGCGGATGATGGACTTGAAAAGAAGGATACCTATGTCAGGGATGTAATGACAAAGATCAACCTCAAGGATATTGAGGCGGTAGATATGGAAGGTTCCTCAGAAGATTCCATCGGCACAATGATCGGCCATAAGGATCTAGGAACAAATCAGCTGGTCACCGTTGTAATAAGAGGAGGCGGCTATGGCAAGGAATGGGCTTCCAATGTCACGGTGGGAACAGAAGGCGATGCTGCCGGATTTGCGGATGGCGCATCCAAAACAATCACGCGAATCAAGGAATATCTGAGCGCCCATAATATTACAAATCCCAAGATCTGGATCGTCGGCTACTCAAGAGCTGCAGCCGTTGCCAATCTGGCATCCGTATATATAAATGAAAATCTTGATGAATTTAGCGGCATGACCGGCAACGATCTTTATGCCTACTGCTTTGAAACGCCGGCTGCCGTAAACGATGCTTCTGTACAGTATGAGAATATTCATCATGTGATCAACTGCAATGACCCGATAATATACCTTTTGCCTTCAGGCTGGCAGATGTATCGAAATGGTGTTGTTCAGACAACAGGCGATCAAGACAAGATCATCACAGGCAGACAGCTTTCTATGGACGGCGGCGGCATTTCTTTTGCCTATGCAAAGGAAGTCAAAGAAACAGACTTCTTAAAAAGCCTGGTTAAACTGCTCAGCGATACCACGACAAGAGACAGATACTGCATATATCAGGATAATATGCGAAACGCTCTGAGCTTCTATGCCGGCTTAAGCAGTGAAGAATTGAAGACTCTGACAGATTCATTCGGCCCTTTTGTTGATGTACTTAAGGAAAACGCCATGACGCTGGCTTTTACTGCTTTGGGAATAATCAGTGAACCCGGCCCAGAAAACGAAGGATACGCTTCCTTAACCGAAACCCTGATAGATCTGTATAAAGCGTCATTTGGGGAAAATCAGATACCTGAAACATGTACTGGATTCATAGCGTTTGCGCAGAACAATCTTGAGAACATTCTAAAACTGCTGGGTCCGATCCTTTCTGCCGATTTTACTTATGAGCTGGACTACACATATGGCGAGAACTATGACCCGAATATTCCAAGAGAAATAGACGACATCCCTTCTCTGTTTGATTTTGATGGTCTGTTTAGCGAAATAGAAGGTGTAAAGACGATCAATCAGGAAGTCGTTGATGATTATATTGCAAGCGTTGAGAACACGGGAAAGATGATCGGCTATCATCTTGGTTATGATGTCGGATACAACGAAGCAGAAGATATCGATCCAGAGGCATTTAAGGAATACTTCACATGTATCTATGAAGTTGATGAAAAAACCGGCAAAAAGATATTCAGGGCTTTTTCAAGCAGCTTTACTAACAGTTTTTATGATGGCAAGACGCATGGCGGCTACGCTCAGGCGGGAAGTGGACCGACGCCTTTGTTCCATGTCGCAACGCATTTCTCCAATCTGTCCGAGATCATTGGCCCGCATTATCCAAAGGCGGCAATGGATACTGTAAAGAGCTCAGACAGCTATTATGAACTTTCAAATGAGCTGGTAACGGAAGACATGGATTATCTGGATGCTTCTGTCTTCTATAACAGGACCAATAATGAGAATTACACGATCAGAACAGACAGAGGCTATGCACAGATACCAGCCGGAAATGCTGTAGACATGAAGATCCCTGCTTCGCCTGAGACGTTGATATTTGAAGGTGATCTTGAAGACGTGATCGATTATCCAGCGGGTAGCCTGTGCTATTTCTATGGCGGCGAAGTATCTGAAGCCGATCTTGAGATACTGAAGAACGCCATGAAGGAAAATGACGGTCTGGGCTACTTTGCTTTGGAACTTGATATCAGGATCAAAGATGAA
>CADCPE010000044.1 GCA_902803275.1 uncultured Erysipelotrichaceae bacterium | reverse complement strand
TTCCTTGGCCTGTTCAAGACTCTGTTCATATTCGTTTGTCGCTGAGAATTCGCGGTAATCTCCGGTCTCAGGATCGACGACATAGACAACAATGAAGTTTCCGGTCAAGGCATGCAGACGGGCGTAGATGATCCTTTCCTCTTCGATCTTTTCTTCTTTCAGACGCTGTCTCATCAGTTCATCGACATCAGAAATGGCGATGACGATATAGCGCCTGTCATCTTCCATCCGGGAGATCTTCATCTGCGCATACAGCGGCACTTCTTTATCTATCCGGCGATAGATCAGTTCGTATTCCCTGGTATCGTCGAACACTTTATCGAGGAACTGCCTGTTCAAGGCGTTGAGATAAGCTTCCATGTCATCCGGATGGATATACTGTCCGGCTTCCCTGATCGCCAGTTCAAAGAACTGCTTTCCTCTTCTGGCTTCGCTCAGTACGCCTCTTTCATCATCGGTATGGAAGGCAATGAACTCACTGTTTTCCAAATTGACATAGTAGATTTCCGTGCATCCTCTGGCCAGGGCGTGAGCCACGTGATTGTAGATGAGCGCTTCATCGCTGGCTTTTCTGTAGGCTTCTTCAAGACGCCTGTTGTATTCATCTTCATCGTTGGTGATACCGATGATGATCTTTCTTCCGTCACTTTCTTCAACCATCGCCGCTCTCAGCGTTGCCGGAACAAGCTTTCCGCCAAGCATGAAACGGTAATTGTAGACAAAATAGCCTTTTCTCTGGATCTCGGAAAGGACGTTTTCCTTGGTCATGATCCTCAGATGGTTCTCGAGATCTTCCGGTGCAAACGCTTTTGGCGCATCGAGCCTCACATCCGCAAAGAAATCATCTCCCTGCCTTGCCAGATTCAGATTCTCAAAATCACTTGAAGGATTGTACTGTATATATCTGTTGCTTACCGGATCGACCATATATAGAACGATGTAGTTTGGCGACAAAGCTGCGATCCTGCCAAGGGCCAGTCTTTCCTGCTTCGTCCTTCTTTCCTCCTCCAGCTGCTTCATATGCGCATCGATGATGCTGACACCGAGTATGAGACGGTTGCCGTTAGCCATCCTGGTGATCTTCATGTTGGCATAGACCGGTCTGTCGAAATCGATCAGTCGATAGGTAGTCGTAAACGCACCCTGCTTTTTCACTTCATCCAGGACATTCTCTTTCGTAAAAATACTGAGGAAGTGTTCCTGGTCTTCTTCGTAGATCCTGGTCATCGTATCTCTTCTCGCCGAAGCGAAAAAATCTTCGCCGTGGCGCGTTAAAGACATCTTCTGATCGCCGACCTTCGAGGCATACTCGATGTAGTCGTTTGTATCAAGATCGATGATGAAGATATTGTAGTAGTCTGACGCAAGCGCACTGGCGATATCCGCATAAGTCGTGCTTTCATCGGCTTCGCTTATGGAAAGTATGGCAACGGCTGTCGATTCCATGCCGTTCATCTGATTCCTGCCGATATATCTGGCAAAGGAATGAACGATCGAACCGTCCTTCATCTGTTCATCTATGAAGGCACGATTGTCATTTTCCTTGCATTTTGCGATCTCTTCAAGAAGAACGTGACCCTGTTCACCGGCTTTGACCGGATACATGGCATCCGGATCGGAAAGATCGAAATGCAAATAGCGCCTCATGAAGTCTTTGAACGACTTGTTGCTGCGGACCAATCTGACCTCGTCGCCTTTCTCATTGACCTCAATGATGGCCATCGGAATGGTATCCAGAGTGTTCATCAAGACACTGTCATCAAGATTGGCCATGAAGGTCAGATCGTGGAGATTGACTTTGCCGATCATGTCGTAATAGCCTGTTTCGTGCGGATCTTCAAAGCGATCCTTGTTTTCGCTGTTGAATTGTGCAATGACCTTCTCAGGCGGTGACGGTTTCATGAAATAGTATCCCTGCAGTTTTGAACAGCCGATCTCCTGCAGGAAACGATACTGATTCTCATTCTCTACGCCTTCGCAAAGCGTATCGGCGCCCAAAGACGCGATCATCTTGATGAGCTGCGTAAGAATGATCTTGGCCTCTTCGCTTTCCTCAAGCTTGTGCATGAAGCCTATATCGAATTTAACCAGATCAAACCTGATGTTCTGCAGAACATCCAGAGATGAGTAGCCGCTGCCGAAATCATCCATCCACACTTCGAAACCGCGTTCCCTGAAACGCTCGATCTGCTGCTTCATGAATTCAAAATCGGATCCGACCATGCTTTCGGTGATCTCGATGTTGATCATCTTATGGTCGATCCCCTCTTTATCAACGATTTCGCATATCTCAGAAACAAGATCGCATGCATCAAAATCCGCACGGGAGAAGTTTATGGATGCGGAAACGGTATTTTTGTTTTCAGATTCGTTTTTCTTCAGATCACTGATGACCTGTTTCAGAACATAAAGATCCAGTTTATGGATAAGTCCGGAATCTTCCAGGACCGGGATAAAGGAAGCCGGCATCAGCAGGCCTCTTACAGGATCGTCCCAGCGGGCCAGTGCTTCGGCATTGCATACCTTGCCGCTGGTGGAACGCACGATCGGCTGATAGTAGACCTTGATCCACTTTTCCTCAAGGGCTCTTTCAAAATTGTCTATTATTTCCTGACGGTTCTTTTCTTCCGCCAGCATTTCCATATCAAAGAAGGAGTAATAGGATTCCTTGATCTTCTTTCTGACATCGGCCGCCAGCTTTGCACGGTCACAGGCAGCGCCGATCTCCAGTGCTTCGATCCTGTTGGGATATACACCGATCCTTAACGGCAAGATCTTTCCGCCGGTTCTGTCCCATTCGGAAATGAGTGTTTCAAGACGTTTCCTGAGCCCCTCTTCCGGCGCAAAAGCCGCAAAATGGTCAGCGGTAAAACGGGCGCAGTTCTCGCTGCTGAAATTTCTGGTCAGCAATGCCGCCAGATCTCTGATCAGATGATCGCCCTCATCAAAACTGTGAAGGTGGTTGTAGTTCTTCAGACCGGTCAGGTCAAAGAAAAGGATCGCCGAATCAGTATCATGATCCTGCATCTTTCTGCAGCCGGCTTGAGCCAGTTCATAGAAATAGGCCATATTCGGCAAACCGGTCATATAGTCGTAATAGGTGCCGCGATACTTGCTTTCTTCCGTAAGGAAACGGTTCATCGTCTCGCCCAGAACGCTGTCGTTTACGCCCTGGTCTTCGCTGTAGTGCCCTTCATAGGCATACCAGGTCAGACAGAGGCGGACTCCCGGCTTCGGATAGATGCTCTTGCCATAGGAATGCAGGATTATATAATCAGGATCCTTCAAAGTCCTGGTACGGTAGACGATATCATAAGGGGCATCGAAAGCCGCAAAGCGATAGGCGGCATCAGCTACTCTGGTCTTGTCATCCGGATGTGTAGCCCGATACATGTCGTTGTCCATTGCCTTGTATGCATCTTCTATATTTTCAAAGCCGAATTCATCACAAAAGCCCTTGGACAGCGCAATAGTCACTACCCTTTTATCGAGATACTGATAGATCGCAAAAGGAATAGTCAGATGTTCAAGTATTTCCTGTGTTCTTGAATCAAAACTGTATTTTTCTGAAGGGCTCATAGTCAAATCCTTAAATACTAAGAAGCAGTAAACTGTCCTTTATCGCAAACAAAGCTTGTCTTCATAATTACATAGTTATTTTTTATTATACTTTAAAAACAGTATAAGCAAATAAAAACCAAAGACCCTTATCGGATCTTTAGTATACAATTCATGCGGGAAGATCGGTTTTTCCGTTTAGAATATGAACATCATCTACTCTGCTTCTGCTGTTTTCTGATGTGCTTGTCTTCGTACATGGCCTGATCGGCACGTCTTGCCACATCGATAACCGAAGTATCGATCAGCGGATCATAGACGGCAAAGCCCATGGCGACATTGACCTTTTCCCATTCATTTTCAACATCCTCACAGATCCGCTCTCTGGCTCTAGAGAACTGTTCCGTCAGTCTGTTTCTGTTTTCAAGATCCTCATTTTCCAGAATGACGGCAAACTCATCACCGCCGATTCTGAAGACCGGTGAATGCTGGAAGATCCTGCAGATCAGTCTGCTGGCAGCTTTCAGATAGATGTCTCCCTTGTCATGTCCGTATGTATCATTGATATGCTTGAGATCATTACAGTCGAAAACACCGAAAGCGAATTCAAGCGATTCTTTGGAATGATCCATCTGATCCTGCAGCTTGGCAATGTATTGCGAGTAGCCGGCCTTGTTTCTTACGGAAGTCAGAGCATCGACATAGACCTGCTTGTTCAAGGTTGTGATGTGATCTCTGGTATGGGATATCAGCTGTTTGAAGGTATTGGTAAGGACGCCGATCTCATCATCCTTATTGTAGTCAAGGGTGATATCATAGTTGCCTTCATCGATCTGTTTTGCGGCATTGGTCAGATCAGTGAGCGGTTTTGTGATATGCTGCGCAAAACGCGTGACCAGGATAGCCGTAACAGTAAGGACCAGAACAGCCGCGATCAGGACATTCTTGACCAGGTTCTGCCATCCTCTGTCGATCTCGGAAACAGGCGCCGTGACATAGAAACGCATGCCGTTTCTAAGCGGGATAAAGACCGCCTCTTTTTCGATACCGTTCAGATGGTATTTTATATGGTTGCTGCCAATGACCTTGTTCGTACTGTCACTGAGAACTTTTTTGGTCTCTTCAAGATCTATTGCATCCATCTGCGGATGATAGATAACATTTGATTCCTCATCAAGGATAAAGGCATAGCCGCTGTCGAGCAGCTTGATGCTTTCAACTTCACTGACCAGATTTCGGTAATCGATCTCGATACCGATAACACCGATAAAACTGTCACCCCAGTACACCGGTACATTATAGGAGATGACTCTGGCACCGAGATTCTCCGTGAAATACGGAGGAAGCCAGATGCCCTTTCCGGTCGCTTTCGGAACAGTGAACCAGACCAGCTGAGAAGTATCATTCGTATCGTACTGGGTTATGTCTGTGACTTCGTGCTCTGTAAATCCTTTTCCCTCTTCATATACATACCAGAAACCTTTTTCATTTTTGGAAATCTCCGGATCGATTCTGAAATAGTAGGTAAGAACACCGTGTGTATTGTTTGAGATCTCGCTGAAAAGCCTGCGGGAACGTTCGACCTGGGCTTCAAGCTGATCAAAGGTTATTTCATTGAAAGACTCGTGTACGAGGGCTGAAACTGTCTGTACGGAATGTTCAACACTCTCGAAATCGTAGTCCAGATTCATGGCACCAGTCGCCGCAGTCAGATGCATCATCTGGTCGGCGTCCTTCATGCCGATGTTTCTTATGGAAATGACACCGATGGCGGTGGCAATGCTCAGTGCAAATAATACAGCGCTCAAAGTCATAAGCGTGAATTTTGTCCTAATGGAATGCATCTGAGACTGTCCCCCTTCTATAGATTGATGATATCCGTATAAAAACAGATATTTGATAATCTGTTTTTTTATTATAACATTTTTAAAGTGCAAATGATCATAATCTGCGGCTGATCATCACATATATTTGTTCGATACCCTGAATCATTTCCGGCTATTTGAAGTTATAATGTAATTATGGAATTTACGACAGCATTCGCAGTAAGTCTTTTCTTCTGGATCCTGTTCTACATTTGCTTCTCAAAGGATCGAAGCAGATACCGCAACAGCTATCTTCTTTTTCTTGCGCTGTCTTCGACGCTGCTGGCACTGCTGTTTTCGACAGTTTCATATATCAACGGCGCCGTGGTGATCCTGCTTCTTTTGATCTTCCTGGCGATACTGATCGTGCCTTTCTTCCTCATACATAACGGAATCGTCATGATCAGGAATGAAGGACGTTCCCTGCAGAATCTGCTTTCACTGTTCTTCGGCATCACGATCGCTTTAGGCGAGATCGCAACCTTCCTTGTCGTAGCGTTGAGCATAATGAGCGACACCAAGGATCAACAGATACTTAACTTCATCAGTGTTGCCGGTACCCCTCTAATCATTACCAGTATTTCCGTAATATATCTCTCGGTCTCATTTCTGATCTTCATGCTGTATACGCTGTTTCTGCAGATCATCCCCAAGAAGAAGGATTTTGACTATGTGATCATTCACGGAGCAGGTCTTCTAGACGGGCAGAGAGTATCCAAGCTTCTTTCAGACAGGATCGATAAAGCTCTCGATGTCTATCATAAGGATCCTACTCCTCCTTTCCTCATCCCTTCAGGGGGACAGGGAGATGATGAGAAGGTCTCGGAAGCGTCTGCCATGGCAGCCTACATCAAGGAGAAAGGCATACCGGAAGACAAGATCATCATCGAAGACAGATCAAAGACAACCTATGAGAACCTGCTCAATTCGAAAAAGATCATCGATGAAAGAGACGGCGATAAATACATCGCTCTTGTCACCAGCAACTATCACGTCTATAGAGCCTTGAGACATGCGAAGAAAGTCGGACTAAAATGCACAGGCATCGGATCCCGTGTCGCCTTCTACTACTGGCCAAGCGCACTGATCAGGGAATACATTGCCGTACATGCCGAAAAGAAACATCTGCTTATCCTGATACTTGGATGGCTTTTGTGCCTGGCGCCTTTCATATACAGTCTAGCCAGATAATAGAAAAAACCAGAACTCTTCACACTCAAGTTCTGTTTTTTTATAAGTCTTTCTACAACAGACTATCCAAAAACAGCCGTTTTTTATCGATCCAGGAATTCCTTTATTCTCTGACGGTAATCCGGGGCTTCATCATAGACGCCGTGATAGCCGTCCTCATAGATATAGCAGTCAAAGTGAAGCTTTTCGATTATTTCCAGCACATCAGGATACTTAAGCGCAATCATCTGGCCGACCATGCCACCCATGGAGACGCCCATAATGCTGAACCTGTCAAGACCGATTTGTTTCAATGCCGTATAGGTTGTTTCTTTGAAAAAAGCTGACATACTTGTTAACATATACGTAAATAAATATGATAAGTTCTGATTTACCACTTATCTGATTGGAGGCAAAAAATGAAAAAACTGTTATTGATAGGTATCATTGTGATGATGGCACTGTTTGCCGGATGCGCAAAGAAGGAAGAACAGGTCAATCCTGATGATCTGTGTCTGGTCAAAGTCGAGACTGAAGGCATCGGCCTGGTTGCTGCAGCTATGGAAGGAGAAACGCTGGAATTTGATGAAAGTCTGACCAGTTCCTCTTCCTACCTCAATGTCCCTAAAGGCACTGTACTTACGATCGGCGCCAAGGATTCTGTCGACGATTACAGGTTCACAAGATGGACAAAAAACGGTGAAAACTTCTCGGAAGATCACGAGATAACCGTGACCATTGATGAAGCGACTGATTTCATTGCCGTATTCGGCCCATACAACGGCTGGGATGGTCCGACTGCTTCAACGATCGATGAAGCCAAGACCTTCGGTGATATCCTCGCCCTTCCTTTCTATGGCTACACATTGACTGACGACGCTATCGTCTATGCCTTTGAACTGAACGGTACGGTCTACAGAGCTCTTGGCAGTCTTGAACCTGAAACTTCAGATGCCTTGAATGAAGCTTTCGGCGACAGCCAGAAATTCAATGAGGCTCTTGCACCGGTCGAGATCAACATGATCGAGAATGTCACCAAGGCGATCCCAAGCCAGGAAGAACTTGACAAGAACGTCGGCAAGAGCGCCGGAGAACTTCTTGACAACGGCTGGTTCTTGAACTACAGCAACTTCGATGAGATGGAAGTCGGCATGGAACACGGCTGGTTCTCTTATATCTTGAAGCTTGACGGCAAAGTCGAATACAAGGAAGACACTGATGCTGAAGCAGCCATCAGAGATCTCAAGATCCTCTCTATTGCCTACCAGGGCATCGGAAGCGGTGTTTCCGATCTTGCGGAATGATTATCGGATCCCCGATTAAAAAACAATAAATGCGGCAAATGCCGCATTTTTCTTATTTCTGCTGGATCTTGTTTTCGATCAGATACTCATTATTCCTGTATCTTAGTTCATAGATCCTTCCGCACGCAGGACAGAAGATGATCAAAGCGTCTCCATCCTCGATCTTTGAGGCATCGAATATGATCCTGTTCTTGCAGGCAGGACATTGAAGGACGCTGGTGCATTCATTTTCTTCCTTGAGCTGATCAGGGATCCTGGCGTTTTTAAGATCTCTGAAGACGCTGTAGAAGAAGCGGATCAGGAAGATATCGCCGAAATTCATCTTTTCAGTATAGACTGATCCATACTGCTGATGCTGGCCATCGATCCCCCATCCGCACAGAAACTGCATGTCCTGTCCTGTGATCGGATCCTGGCCTTTTTCCATCGTATAGTAGCCGATCCTGTTCGTATTCGTATCAAGGAAGATCAGGCCGCAGTAGCAAAGCGGCACTTCTTCAGGCTGCGGAAATCTCAGTACGATCGCAACAGTATCGACATCAAGGCGCGTATGGAAACCGCTGAAGTCATCCTCCCTGTAGGGACATTCGACCTTGCGGTTGTCGTAGACACTTTTTATGGCTTTGTACAGTGTCTGCTTCTCACCCTCATTTACGAGGTCATTGAAGAATTTCGGTGCATTGTAGGACCAGTCAGGCAAAAGACGGTGCTGAAATTCATAGTTTATGTTCATAGATTGTTCTCCTTTCAGTTCTTTATTCTTTTATCGATCCATAAAACGATCAGCTTTTCATCAGCTCATCCGCAAGCCTGCAGACATCTTCTTCGCTTTGCGCATTTTTCATCTGTGAAACTGTCTCATAAAGCTCCTTGGACAGTTCAGAAAGCGGCTGTTTCCTGTTTTCAGTCCAGGACTTGAGCACATTCAGGGCACAATAGCGGTTTCCTGTGTCCGGACTGCTGAGACCGGCTTTTAGGAGTTCAATGCCTTTTAAAGGATAAGGACCTAAGGTCTGCAGAATGAACTGCAGCTGATCATTTCTCAGGAATTCATTTCCTGAACTTCTACCGTCTTGTTTATCTGAAGCAAGCAGCTCAGCAGTAAAAAGCTCAATCGTTCTATCAGCGTATTCCTGATCGTTCATCAGATACAGACATTTGCGGTAGTGGGAAGCAAAGTCATCCTTCAGACAGCGATACAGGTCTTCACAAAGTTGGATGTCCAGTTCATCCGCCAGTCTTAAGGCTTTCCCCTGCTTCAAGGCTTTCTTTATCGCCGCTTCACATTGTGGCATATGAAGGATCGAGTCACACTTCTCCTTCAGCTCTTCAGAACCGTTTTCCATCGCCCAGCATCCGATCGAAAGGATCACATCATAATCGTCTGCATTCAGTTCATAGGCCCCTGATATTTCCAAAAACCTTTTCAAAACTGCTTCAGGATCATCCAATGCCGATATGCCTGACACCGGTCCTTCATCCAGAAGACCTTCTATAAGTTTTGAAAGTCCTTCATATTCTTCATACGTCGGTGAATCATACAGCACTTTTTGCGCTTCCGCCTTATTCCAGCAGGTCAATGAGGAATAGGCATTCATGACACTGTTTACGGTGCCTTCAGTAAGAAGCCAGTGTCTTATCTTCTCGCTGTCAGGTTCCAGCAGTTCAACGCAATGGATGCGTCCCCAGCCGTGGACTTTCCTGGCCAGCTCAAAGAGCTCTTCATTGCCGTTTTGCCACCTTCGCATATTGAATGCCGCAAAGATGGTGAACTCATCGTAAAGCCCCAGGTTTTTGATCGCCTGTTTGACCATCTCGTTGTTTGCGATGACTATCTCGGTAAGTTCTAGACCGATCTTGACACACTCGATGTGTCTGGAATTCATGATCAGATAAACTGCACTTCTGAAAAGCCTGTCCAGATCAAAATCTTTCTTATGATCGATCACATACCCTTCCAGATCATCGATCACTTCCACGGCCCGGTTTGTCTTCGTCCATTCATAGAACAGTTCATCTGTCTTCCTGTTGTCGCTGCTCAAGGTGCTTTTAAGGGCTTCGATCATCTTCTCCTGCTGAAGCTCGTCCATGCCTTCAGGAACAGTATGATATATGGCGACGCCATCTCTTGCCCCCGGGGCCCAGGATATCTTCTGATCGTCGTCCCGATCTCCATCAATACTAAAAGATCCATCGAGCATCCCGTTTTTTATATTGTTCAAGATCTGCAGATAGATCGACTGTTTCATATTATGGACCTCACTTCCAGTAATGACATGTTTATTTATTTTGCAGGACGAAGCTTCCCTCTTTTGATGATGATATCCAGATCTTTCAGGGCATCATAGACCTTCTGTGCTTCTTTTTCGACAGCGGCAGGTTCGAGGCCGCGTTCCTTCATTGCTGCTTTGGCGGCTGATCCATAGTCGCGTTTATATTCCTTGTTTAAGGCGTGCCAGTTGATATCCTTGAAACTAGCGGCAGTTTCCATATTCAGTGGAAGCCTGCCTTGAAGCATCAGTACAGCTATGATGGGATAGCCGGCATAGCCTTGCCAGTAGGTGGAATTGTCGTTGGAAGAATAGACGTTTCCTTCAAAGGAGATGGTGTAAGACTTGCTTCTGTCAGAGGAAAAGACTTCGCCATGATCCTGTTTCAGGATGACTCTTTGATCGGCGATTGCACTGTATGCTTCATAGATCTTTTCCAAAGGCGGCAGTTTTTCCATCATCTTTCAGTCTTTCTTTTCAATGATCAGATCGGCAGAACCTTCTTCCAGGCAGCTGTATTCATCGTAATGGATGTGGCTTCCTTCCGGTTCTTCCGCCAGCATCTGCAGCTGTCTTGCCAAGGAAAGAAGCCCTTCCCTGTTGGCTGAGATAAGTACTTCATCTTCCTTGCTGACACGGATCTTGAATCCGTCATTCCATTCGATCTTCATTTCTGCGATTCCGTATTCTCGATCGCACTCAGCTGACTTGCTTCAGCAAAAAGCGGATCGGTATAGTAAGGATCCTTTCTGGCCTTGTTCATGAAGAAGTAATTTACGATATTTATGACGAGGCAGATAAAAGCGATCAGCAGCGACAGCAGTCCCCAGTCTGTATCGGCAATCTCTTCCGAAAGACACAGGTCATAGACGCCGTGAATGATGATCGGCACGACAAGTCCCCATAAAACAGGATGTTTCCAGTTCTTCTTGTATCCTGTCGCCATGAGATAGCCCATGATCAGGCCAAACGCCGCATGCATGTTTGTGACACCGCGCACGATGATCTGTCCGACATTGGATGAAAACAGATAGGTGAAAGATTCCATGATCTCAAAGCCGATGGCTGAGATCGTCGTATAGGCCATCAGATCCAGGAAAGAGATCTTCGCATGGTTCTTCTTTATGATCTTTGAAGCCAGCAGATACTTCATCAGTTCTTCAGAAACGGCTTTCAGAACGAAATTGCTGAAAAACAGCTTAACGATCCAGTTGTCGCCAAGATGCAGCAGTTTAAAGGCAAGAAAGCACAGTAAAGAAAAGCCGAAGACCGGAAAGCCCAAAAGAAAACCGTTCCACAGAAGGTCCCAGCAGTCTTTCTGATATTCCTTGTCCTCCTTGCGGGCTGTCTTCAGATAGAAGTACAGTCCCAGCGGGAAGATACAGCTTACGAGCAACGCCCCGAAAAGTACGACCATGTACAAATTCCTTTCATTGTTTTCTATTCAGTTTCTTTCTCTTCTTCCTTTTCTTCGACCAGCTGTTTGTTTACCAGTTCAGCGAAGAGCCCCTTGCTGGCCATAAGCTGAGCGTATGTGCCCGACTCGACGATCTTGCCTTTTCTGAGCATCACGATCCTGTCGAATTGCATGACTGTCGAAAGCCGGTGGGCGACCATCAGCACGGTCGAATTGAGCTTCAGAACGCTGTCGAGCACTTTTTTCTGCGTGATGTTGTCCAAAGCCGAAGTCGCTTCATCAAGGACGAGGACTTTAGGATTTCTGATCATGGCCCTGGCAAGCAGAAGCTGCTGACGCTGACCGCCGGAGAAACCGCTGGAATTGGATTGCGATACTTCGGTGTTTATTCCTAAAGGAAGGCTTGCGATATATTCGCCGATGCAGGCCCTGTTCAAAGCGTCCCACACCTTGGCCTCGTCAACTTCCTCAAAGCAGCCGAAGGTAACATTGTCATAGATCGTTCCCGGGAACAGCTTGGAGAACTGGAATACCGAACCGATCTTCTGGCGCAGTGAGCGCTGATTGAGATTCGAGATATCCTTGTCATCATAGTAGACGACTCCGGAATCAGGGCTCTCCATGCCCATCATGATCTTTAATAGCGTGCTCTTGCCGCAGCCCGATTCACCGACCAGAGCCACTTTTTCACCGGCTCTGATATTCAGCGTCACGCCATCCAGACAAGGCGCCTGATTAGGGTCATAGCTGAAGCGGATGTTTTCAGCCCGGATATTTCCTTTCAGGGATGAAACGAATTCATTCTGACCGTTTGCGGCTGTTTCATAGGCAAATATCGGGGCGATATTGTCGGCCATCGTCTTCATCCTGAAGACATTGCCCATCGTGCCGATCAAAGAGTTGACAACGCTGAGCACCATGGAGAACGATGATGAAAAGACCATGTAGTCTTCTCTTGTAAGATCGGCGAATACTGTCGTGGACATCAGCGTGACGGTGGTGATCGTCGACAAGGCCGATACGATCAGGCCCTGATAGCGAAGCAGGAACGGCTTGTTGTAGTTGTTGTGCAGGATGCGGCGGTAGATGTCTGCCCACTTGGCATAGATCTTCTTTTCCACACCGAGGCTCTTTATCTTCATGATGCCTTTGATCGCCGAATAGAAG
>CADCPE010000043.1 GCA_902803275.1 uncultured Erysipelotrichaceae bacterium | reverse complement strand
GAATGTAAATCTTCAGACCGTTACAATGATGGTTGATGGTAAACCAAAGAAGGTTCGCGTTTCTGCCCGCGCACTTAGAACATTAAAGAATCAGGCAAAGGCAGCATAACTTCCGCAAGGAAGTTTTTTTATTCCCTGCCATAAGATCTTCTTCACATTTATAAAGCAGATTACTTCTAAACAAGGATCATAATGACAAACTCACCGGACGACAGACCGGTGAGTTTTATCTTTAGGCATATGTGGATCCGATTGATCCCTGTCTTAGGAATGCTGTAGTCAGAATCATCAGGTATCGAGCATGATAAAAGAAAAGTATACGCTGTCTTTAGTTTCGGTTTCTGTTCCTCTATCACTGGCTTTGACTTTGCTCAATATGAAAATCAAAAGAACTATCAGCTGCACAAACTCCTTTGATGGTTTTTCAATAAAATATAATATTATGCATAAACATGAAGATATAGAAAGAATCCCATCAGTGCAATATGCATTCGCTTACAATCTAGAGTCTGAGCAGATATATTTCAAGGATATGGTGATCTATAATAAAATATATTTATAAAAATAAGGGAGTCAAAACATGAAATTCTATTATGCCGATTATAATGATGAATCTTTTGTCGTATATGAGGATGAAAACGGCAGGCATTTTCCGGTATTTTCAGAAAGATACGGTACACATGAGGTAGATAGCAGCAAAATCCTTAAGCAAGTGGAAGGAAAAAAGGAAGTAGAATCTCTTATCAAGTATATGAATCCATACGGGCAAGGAAAAAAGAACATCTATATGGCTGGCCCGCTGTTCAATGAAGGAGACCGCTACAGCAATCAGCTGAATTCAGATGCTTTAAGAAAGGCGGGATATGCCACGTTCCTGCCTCAGGAAGTCGTCATCGACAAGGACAGCAGCAAGCTGGTCAAGGACGCCTGTTTCTTCATGGATTTCAAGGCCATAAATCTCTGCGAGATCGTCGTAGCCAACTGCAACGGCATCGAGATCGATTCCGGAACGGCAGCCGAGATCGGCATGTGCTATGCGCTGAACAAGAAGATCTTTGCCTACAAATCAGATGTCAGGAACTACTATAACGAGAATTATAAACTGAACAATTTCGTCGGCGGTCTCGTCAATAATAAAACATATTCGAACATCGAAGACATCATCAGTGAAATAGAAAAAGAGTAAGCATTTCTGCTTACCCGCAATTTCTGAGTTTTTCTACGTTGGCTTTTATATCGCCATTGAAGACAAACGATCCGGCAACCAGTGCATCAGTGCCCATGCTTATAAGCTCATGGGCATTTTCATCGTTCACTCCCCCATCGACCTCGATTATATAGTTCAGGCCATGGTCTTCTTTGTATCTCTTGAGCTGCGCAACTCGATCAAGCGCTTCGCTCATGAACTTCTGTCCGCCGAATCCCGGTTCCACAGACATGAGCAGAAAGATATCGATCTTATCAAGAAGAGGAACTATCTCTTCTACCGTAGTCTTCGGTTTGATCGAAATACCGGCCTTCAGACCTTTTTCATGGATCTTTTCTATCAGCAAGGAACACTTTTCGATATCATTGTATGCTTCATAGTGAAAGACGATGCTGTCAGCTCCGGCTTTTGCGAAGACATCGGCAAAATAGTCGGGATCGCTGACCATCAGATGTACATCAAGAAAAAGCGAAGTGTTTCTTCTGAAAGCTTCCAGTATCGCGGGTCCGAAAGTCAGATTCGGGACAAAATGTCCATCCATTACATCGAAATGGATCCATTCGACACTTTCGTTAAGATCATTCAGTTCTTTTCTGAAGTCTTCATAATGCATTGATAATACTGATGGTGAAATTATCATCGTTATTCTCCGTAATAGTATACTTTTACCGTTACATCTTCGGAAAGGTTGATCGCCGAACCCAGTTCAGGCTCGGTCCTGATGACCGTATCGGTAGCCGAGTCATTGAGCTCATCTTCAGTAAAGAAACTGCGGTCTTTGTTTTCCAAGGAGTATTTGAGCTTGTTTTCATTGAGATAGGCAGCTGCCTGATCGATGCTCATTCCCTTGAGTTCATAGGAAAGGATCACGATCT
>CADCPE010000042.1 GCA_902803275.1 uncultured Erysipelotrichaceae bacterium | reverse complement strand
TGGAATCTTCCACTGAATCATCCGGTCAATCTGGCATATGAAGCGGCAACCATCGACCTTAATGATGTAAACATGATCGACCCGTTCCATCTGGAAGCCTATAACGAGATAGCCATCAACTACAATCGCGATGTCGAAGTCTTTCCTATCCTCAATGATCTGCTGGTGAGGATCATGGGTAAGCAGATCTACAAGTCTCCTACCGATATGGGCGTCAATATGGCAGGCTACTGCATCAGTGACGATGAAGCTTGCCAGAAAGCTTCAAAAAATGAGATTATCAGAAGATATTACGATCTGCTTATCGAATTGAGAAAAGACAATACGACCGAAGAATCCGTCTTTAAAATGGAGACGATCATGAATAAAGCCGGCGTTACGATCGAAGACAGAAAAGTCGCCACAAAAGCCATGGAGCTTGCGCACAAGACAGGCGAACCGGCTGTAGCTATCGAATACAACAATCAGATCATTACCGGCAAGACATCAAAACTCATGGGAGCTTCTGCAGCCGCACTTCTTAATGTCATGAAAATTGCAGCTGAGATCCCTGATGTGCCAATCCTTTCGGAAGCTGTCCTGACTCCGATACAGGAATTGAAAACCAAGTCATTAAAAGGAAACAATCCGCGTCTGCATACCGATGAAGTTCTGATAGCCCTGGCTGTAGATTCGATCACATCCAAACAATGCAAACAGGCTTTGGATGCCTTGGCCTTGCTTAAAGGATGCGAAGTTCACTCTTCCGTCATCCTCTCCGAAGTGGATGTCAATGTATTTAAAAAGTTAGGCATGCACCTAACCATGGAACCTATCTATCAGACCAAGAAGCTCTATCACGCTAAATAGTGCAGATCTTCTTTAACGGACAGTCTGCGCAATCAGGCTTGGCAGCCTTACATTTATAACGACCGAAAAAAATGAACTGATGATGAAGTTTTCCCCAGTATTTTTTGGGAAAATAATCCATCAGTTTTTCTTCGATCTTGTCAGGCTCGTCTTGTTTATCAGCAATGCCCAGCCTTTTGGATACTCTGGAAACATGAGTGTCGACTGCAAATGCCGGCACATCAAAGCAGTTGCTTAAAATGACATTGGCGGTTTTTCTTCCTACACCCGGAAGAGATTCCAGTTTTTCCCTGTCATCCGGAACTTCTCCTGCAAAATTCTCCACAAGCATCCTTGCCAGTTTAATGATGTTTATTGCCTTATTATGATAAAGACCGATAGGCCTTATGATCTCTTCCACATCCTTAAGATCTGCTTCAGCCAGTTTACAGGCATCAGGATATTTTGCAAATAGTAAAGGTGTAACTGAATTGACTCTTTCGTCCGTCGTCTGGGCAGACAAGACGACTGCCACAAGCAGCTCAAAATTATTTCTGTGTATCAGCTCGCAATGAGCCTTTGGATAAAGCTCATCGAGTTTCTTCATTATGAAAGTACTATTTTTCATTACGTAGAATGCCTTCGATATAGGCGACCTTGAAAGTTCTTTTTGCCTCTGCAAGTCTGAGCGCTTCAATGAATCTTTTTTCTCCGTATGTCTGCAGCAGTTCACTTATCTTCTGCAGGTCCAGCGGTGAAAGAGGCTTGCCGAAAACCTCTGATACTGTATCAAATATATCCTTGCTGTCACTTATCTCGTATCTGTTTGGATCGAATTCAAATATCTCATCAAAATCAAAGATCAGTCCCTTGGAATTGCTGGAGATCTTAAGATAATGCTTGTTCACAAGAGAAGCTACGATCGTATCTATCTGTTTAGCGCTCTTGTTGAGTTTTTTCATAAGATAATCGTATGTAACGTATTTCCTGTTCGTTTTGCACAGATCTACCAGCAGGATCAAAAGCGTCTCATCGCTGGTGAGATTAAGTTTGTCAAAATTCTCCAAGATCCAGTTCTTGCGATCAAAATATGATTCCTGATACCACTTTTTCATCTAGTACTTCCTTATTATCTGAGCAGCGATGTCTGCTGCTGTACTGCAAACCTGTTCAAGGTTGAAATAATACTGGTGATAGTTCTTGGCTACCAGAGTCTCATCTGATATCGATCTGATAACGGAACAGTTAACACCCAAAGCAAAACAGGTGTTGGCGATTGCCGATCCTTCCATTTCGCCGCACAAAGCTTCCGGATAGTGCTTTTTCAGTTCATTGAGCTGTGACTTCTTATATATGAATTCATTGGCACTTACGATGTCGCCGTAATGTACCTTGGCATCAAGTTTTAGCTTCTTCATGATCTTGATGACTTTCTGGTCACATGAGAATGAGGTGTATTTCGAATCAAATCCTCTTGGCCAGTCCAGCGCATCGAAACGCCATTCCGCTACCCTTTCAGCTACCACAACGTCATTTACTCTCACATTTTCATTCAAGGAACCTGCACAGCCAAGATTTATGATCAGTTCTGGCTTGAACTTCTGAATCGCCAGGACTGTAGCGATCGTCGCATATACTTCACCGATGCCGGTCTTGCTGACGACAACTTCCTTGTCATTGATCTTTCCAGTAAAAAAAGTATTGTTAAGTTCCGTATCCAGAACCCTGACTTTTTTGTTCTTTATGGCTTTGACATCCTTCATCAGCTTGAGTAAAGCGTTTCTTTCTTCCTTCATTGCGCAAAGTACGACTATCATTTCAAATACCCCACCATCAGTATCTTTTCATCTTCCACAAAATCTTCGATCATCCGGACATTAAAATATGGTTTCATCTTTTTCATGATCAGTTCAGGATCAAAGACATTCTGCGTGTGATGTTCCTGTATCATACCATCTTTGGTATAAAACGTAAAATGTTCGCTTATCGTGCTGTCATATTCATCAGAACTGATCGTCCACTGATATGGAACATCAGATACATAGCCTTCTTCAATATACTGTTCGGAAAACTCTTTCAGTCTGTTTTTATGGTGCATGTCAAAAATAAGACGTCCGTTTTCATTCAGATGCTTTGCAGCACAGTCAAAGAAACGGTCAAGTTCATCCTCAAATAGATAATTGACGGAATCACAGATACAAAGAATAAGATCGAATTTTCTGTGCAGATCATAATCGATCATGTTAAGGATCAGATATTCACCGCTGAAATTGCTGAAAGCCGCATCTTTCATCGCTTCAGAGATGTCTGAGGCGATGACATCATATCCTTTTCTTTGCAGTATGCCTGCCATGACTCCTGATCCTGAGGCAAGCTCCAGGACTGTATGAAACTGCTCTTCTTCGATATATTTCAGCCATAAAGATAAAGCTTCTTCATCCTGAAGAAGTTCATCATAATACTGTGCAAGCATTTCATAGTTGCTTACATTTCTACTCTTGGCAGATCCTTCCATAATCCTTCCAGATTGTACAGTTCTCTTTCTCCATCATAAAAGATGTGACATACAACATCGCCCAGATCGATAAGCAGCCATTTAGTCGTGTTTTCTACATAGGCCTTTTTTACTTCGTAGCCGGCCTTCAGTACTTTTTCTTCGACATTGTCTACTATCGATCTAGCCATGCGGTAGTTGCGGGCTGTCCCGATGATAAAGTATTCCAGATAAGGATTGACTCCTTTGAAATCGATCACTACCAGATCATCAGCCAGTTTTTCATCCATGGCATCATAAGCTATTTTCAATAAATCTTTCATTACTTGTTTCCTTTATATATCTTTCGACATCCATAGACAGCTCCTTAAAAGCTTTATACAGGTCTTTTCTTGCCAGATCGGCTATATCGTCTTCGATCTTCCTTAACGGCTCCCTTTTATCAGCTATGTAGATTATCAGCGAAAGTTTATCTTTGGAATTGCAGATCGTATGATTGTATATTGCATTGAGAATATCCTTGTCGTGAAAATTAAGTTTTTCCTTCAGATAATACTTGGCCGAGAATGAATGCTTTATCGGTTCGGGATAATTGATCTTATCCGGATCATAGTACCTGAAGTATGAGTCATGTTCAATGTTGCTCAGATACTTCGTGCAGTCATGAAGAAGCCCTGCCACATAGGCTTTGTCAGGATCCACATGATGGATCTTTGCCAGATCCTGAGCCATACAGGCAACGGACAATGAATGTTCATAACGCGACTGCTTGAGATTCTTTCTTATCATGATCTTTAAAAGCTCAGGATCATTGATTATTTTCTTTCTCAGTTTCGAATCATATGACATGAAATCATCAAAGCAGATATCTTCAATCTTCATGGCAGCAGGATCAGCCTGTCTTTCGATTGCTTATATAATACGAGCGTCCTGCCGATCTTCTGGACCAGCTCAGCTTTTGTATTTGCACACAGTTCTATGGATATTTCATTCATATCCAGTTCACATGATTTCAAAACAGCGATCTTTACCAGTTCCCTGGCCTTTAGATTTTCTCTAACAGCTTTAAAAAGATTGTCATCAAGACCTTCCTTGCCTATCTGGCAGATTGCCCTTTCATTTACCGCCAGACTTCTCAAATATCTTTTCTGTTTTCCGCTAAGCATCAGATATCGACCTCACTTTCATACAGTTTCGCATCAGCCAAAGAGTGCACATTCACGTAGCATTCGCCGCTTATCTTGAAAAACCCCAGGCCCTTTACCACGAATGTTTTCTGATCGATGATAGAAAAATCACTGGTTCCCAACGGCTTTACTCTAAGAATGAACTCACAGTAATGCTTCTGATAATAGTTATCACCGTTTTCGTATCTGGTACGGTGGATCTTGTTGTTGTTGTTGATATAGAAAGTGATCGAAGTGTCTTTCTTGGGAATAATGTCGACTCTTAAAAGCCCATCATAGAAATAGGACTGCGGTTCACTAAGCTGAAACACCTGCGGTCTTATTGTTTTGTCGATCTTGGAAAGCTTATATTTCTCGGTATTGAGATATGTCGCATATGAATTGACATCCACCAGGCCCGGCGTATCGATGAAGCGATAGTTTCGATACGAGATATTAACTTCATCCAAAGTGGTTCCGGGATATATCGAAGTAGTCAGATCATTGTTGTTCAAAAGCTTGTTTATCAAGGATGATTTGCCCGCATTGGCCCTGCCCGCAAACACAACACTTCTTTCGTTTAGATCTTCAAGAATCGAGAAGAACTGTTCATTGAACTGTTTTTCATATTTATTGGTAAGTATGGCTGCCTTGATATTGCGGTATTTGCTGTTGAGATCAAATACCATTTGAGAAAAGATCCTGTTGATCTTTCTATCGGAGACATTTTCGGGTAGAAGATCGGTCTTGTTTATGACAAGAACGGTCTTAAAATCCTTGAATGAATCAAGCAGATCATCGTCTTTCAGCACAAGCGCATCCAGGACATCGATAATAATGACAAATAAGGAATCTCTGTAACGTGAATAGATCTCGTAAATCTTTTCATTGCTTACATGATTGTTCTTGAAATGCGTCGTATCACCATAATGAGACAGTCTGAAACATCTCTGGCAATAGTCCTGTTCAAGATCCACGACATAGCCAGGCAGATTCTTTTCCTTTGTCTGTAATGCGATACCGCAGCCTTTACACTTCTTCATGCAATATATGTCTCCAAATGAATTTTTCAATCTTTCTGTTTAACGAGGTGATCCTGGAATCCTTTTCCTGCAGCTGCTTGCAATAGATGCCGTAACAGCCGCTCAGATTGGCGCCAAGGATATCAGTGATCAGCTGATCCCCGAGAACGATCGTTCTTTCCGGTGTTGATCCTACCCTTTTGCACGTGATCAGATAAGAAAAAGGAACAGGTTTCATCGACCAGCAGTTATATTCAACGGGAATATCTCTTTTAAACATCTCGACTCTTTTCCTGGTGTTGTTGGAAAAGATCACAACTTTAAATCCGGCTTCTTCTAGATCTCTGATGAATTTTTCTGCTCTTTCATCGCATATTCCGGTATTAGGAACCGCGATCGTATTGTCGATATCCAAAAGAATGGTATCAAAACCAAGTTCACGATAATGTTTTATATCAAAGTCGGTACAGATGCCGATCTTTTCTTTAGGCCTGAATAATGTCATATCAGTCAAATAACGAAGTCTGTTCGTCTTCCTGTTCATTCACGTAATAGCCTTCAGGAATATCAATGATCTCTACATCCTGAATATCAGACATATCCTTCTTGACGAAGAAATATGCATCCAGCTGGTTCAGCGGCAATGAGAATGACTGTTCAACATCCATAAACGGGATCTCGCTCACAGTAAGCTCATAAAGCTCGTTTTCCGTATCCACATAAAGCGAATTATAGCTGGATACCATGGTCGCCCTTATGATCTGGTGAGGATTTGATTTTATCTGTCTGAACAGTCTGTAGCCCTTTGTATTGCGGGAAGTAAAATCAAGGCTGTCCTTGTGGATACGCTTGAAACCGCCTTTATCGCTGCTCAGCAGCAGTTCCGCAGAATCATGACAATCTGCCACTACAGCTGATAGTTCGTCATTCTTGACGTTCATGCCCAGAACGCCCTGTGCCTTAGGAGCCAGGTCGGCCAATATCTGAGATGAATACTTGTTGCAATAGCCATCTTTGCTGACGAGGATCAGATCATCATCTTCGTAGCATACAGTTACTGCCACCATTTCATCATTGTTCTTAAGTTTCATGCACGACATGGCTTTTGAAGAACGTTCGACATTCATCCTAGGAATGGAAGTCTTCTTGATCATGCCGTTTTTCGTTGCCGTAACAATAAAGGCAAAGGTATCAAAATTCTTTACCACGATCGCTCCGACGACCTTCTCCATGCCTTCCATCTTCACATAATGAGAAATATGTTTGCCCATGTCCTTGAATTTGCATTCTTCGATCTTGAATACAGGCAGATAGGCATAATTGCCCTTGCTGGTAAAGACCAGAAGAGTATCGAGAGTATCACAAGGCTTAATGCCGATCAAGGCATCACCTTCCTTGGTTGAAGGGATCTGATTCTCATTCGCATTGAAAGCACGTTCTGAGAAGCGCTTGAGATAGCCGTCTCTGGATAATGATATATAACAGGCTTCGTTGGCGATCATGGCCATCTTGTCAAAGACGATCTCTGAAACTTCATCTTCAATCACGGTCTTGCGCGGATGCTTCTCCAGTTCATTGACTTCCTTAAGCTCGTTGATCAGAACACTGTCAAGAACTTCTCTAGACTTGATGATCGCGTTAAGTTCACTTATTTCCTTCTTCAGGGTCTTGTTTTCTTCCTGCAGGATGGTTATATCAGTGGAAGAAAGACGATACAGCCTTAAAGAAACGATCGCTTCAGCCTGTTCTTCGGTAAACAGGAATGCTTCTTTCAATTTTTCCTTGGCATCCTTCTTATCTTTGGATTTTCTGATCAATGCGATAACATCATCCAGGATCGAAATAGCTTTGATCAGGCCTTCAATGATATGCAGTCTGGCTTTCTTTTTTTCAAGAAGATATTTCGATCTGTTTAGTACGACCTGCCGGCGGTGCTCGATGAATGCGTCCAAGGCATCAGTCAGCGACATCAAAACCGGCTTGTGGTTGACGATAGCTACATTGTTGTAGGAATAATTGATCTGCAGATCAGTATTCTTGTACAGATAGTTAAGGATCTGCTGCGTATTGGCGTCTTTCTTGCACTCAACAACAATCCTTAGACCGGCCCTGCCTGACTCATCTCTTACATCAGCTATACCATCGATATCTTTTGAAAGAAGGATATCAGAGATCTTTTTTACCAATGAAGATTTGACAACTTCATAAGGGATCTCACTGATCACGATACTATCTCCAGTCTTTCCTTCTACGATCTCGCATTTGCTGCGGACCACGACCTTGCCTTTGCCTGTTTCAAATACTTCCCTGATCTGCTGCTTGCCCTGAACGATGCCTCCGGTAGGAAAATCCGGGCCTTTGATAAACTGCATAAGTTCATCAAGTGAACACTCCGGATAAGTAAGTCTGTATAT
This sequence comes from uncultured Erysipelotrichaceae bacterium, assembly GCA_902803275.1. Taxonomy (GTDB): domain Bacteria; phylum Bacillota_I; class Bacilli_A; order Erysipelotrichales; family Erysipelotrichaceae; genus Colivicinus. The sequence goes on along the minus strand of CADCPE010000042.1, from coordinate 1,787 downwards.
CGTCGCGTCAACTACTTCATTTATGTTGTGAGGCGCAATGTTTGTCGCATAGCCTGATGCGATACCGGTAGAACCGTTGACCAGCAGTAAAGGATATCTGGCAGGCAAGACAGTCGGTTCAAGATGTGTATCATCATAGTTGTTGGTCATCGCTACGGAATCATAATCGATATCATCCAGCAACAGTTCCGCATTCTTGGCCAGTCTGGCCTCGGTATAACGCATGGCTGCAGGCGGGTCATCATCGATCGAACCGTTGTTTCCATGCATGTCGATCAGCGGCTGATTGATCTTCCAGTCCTGAGACATCCTGACCATGGCTTCATAGATAGAAGAATCACCATGCGGATGGAATGTGCCCATGACGCTTCCTACGGTCTTTGCAGACTTTCTGTGAGGCTTGTCAAAAGTATTGCCATCAATATACATGGAATAAAGAATCCTTCGCTGAACAGGCTTTAATCCATCCCTGGCATCAGGCAAGGCTCTTTCCTGTATGATGTATTTCGAATAACTGCCAAAACGATCAGACATTATATCGTCCAATGTTTCATTCAGAAAATTCTCAACAATCTCTTCTTTCTTTCTTTTAGCCATTTCTTGTTACTCTATAGTCTTCTTCAAGGGTGAAGTCGATATTGTCATCGATCCATTTTCTTCTAACTTCGGCATTATTGCCCATCAAAACAGAGATCCTTCTCTCGCATAATGCAGCATCTTCTATCGATACCTGGATCAGCGTTCTTCTGGCAGGATCCATGGTGGTATCCCATAGCTGATCGGCATCCATTTCACCTAAGCCCTTATATCTCTGTATGTCTACTTTCTCGCCCATTTCCTTCTTTAGTTCATTAAGTTCATCATCGGAATAAAGATAAACTCTCTCCTTATTCTTCATTACGCCATAAAGAGGAGGCATTGCAATATAGACATGCCCGGTTTCGATGAGTTCTCTCATAAAGCGATAGAAGAATGTCAGAAGCAAGACCTGAATATGTGCACCGTCAGTATCCGCATCGGTCATGATGACAACTTTATCATAATGGATATCTTCAATATTGAAATGAGGACCGACACCTGCTCCGATACAGTGAATAATGGTATTGAGTTCCTCGTTCTTTTCGATCTCACTTACGGCAGCTCTTTCTGTATTAAGAACCTTTCCTCTTAAAGGAAGAATAGCCTGGAATGAAGAATCACGGCATTTCTTTGCGGAACCGCCGGCCGAATCACCCTCGACCAGAAACAGTTCGAGCTTTGAAGAATCTTTTGACTGTGCAGGTGCAAGTTTACCGCTTAAAAGCTCTTTAGCCCTGGTGGATGATTTTTTGCCGCTGCGGGCTTCATCCTTGGCCTTGCGGGCCGCTTCTCTTGCCAAGGCGGCTCTCTGGATCTTTTTGATCAGCTGAATGGCAGTTTCCTTATTCTCATGAAGGAAATATGAAAGCTGTTCAGATACGACGCTGTCTACCGCGTTCTTTGCTTCAGGAGTACCTAGCTTCCCTTTCGTCTGGCCTTCAAACTGCAGTTTTGATTCCGGAACAGCGCAGGAAATGATCGTAGTCAAGCCTTCTCTTACATCGCTGCCTTCAAAGTTTTTGTCTTTCTCTTTAAGAAGACCTACTTCTCTGGCATATTCATTTATCACTTTTGTAAAAGCAGTCTTATAGCCGACTTCATGCGTTCCACCATCACCGGTTCTGACAAGGTTTACATATGAGAAGGTATTCTCCTGATAGCCATCAGTGTACTGGAAAGCTATATCGACACTGATGCCATCTTTTTCA
>CADCPE010000041.1 GCA_902803275.1 uncultured Erysipelotrichaceae bacterium | reverse complement strand
TTCACCGGTATATTTTTCTGAGCTGACAGGTAAACTGCTGGATCTGGGGAGCCGGCTCCAGACCTATTACTGCGCTGCGTTCTTTCGCAAAGAAAAGCCCATCCTCAAGGAGAAAAAGGGCGCAGTGATCCTGGTCGGCGGCGGTGACGGTCATATGGAAAAGGCTTACAGCACAGCCCGTACCCTTTTACACCATATGAACTGTCAATCCATTCACGATCTGGTATCCAGCCACAATACCAATGTAACACCTGCCGCAGAGGATGCAAACGCCATTCAGGGAATAGACAGCATCGTCGACTTCTTCAGAGTCCGTAACAATTTTTATATAACGATATCCCAGCAAGGAAGCTTAATATGATTTTACCTGTTTTTTTATAGTAATTCTGCTCAAGGGTAGAAGTTAACTTGGCAAATGAAAAAATGGAGATTTTTTTCAAAAGAACTGTAACAAAGGGCGGTTCTTACGTGTATATATTAGTGAAAATACAAAAAACAAGAAAGGAAGATGAATGATGAATTACACTGAAGAAAAGCTCAACCGTATAAACGACGCAATCGAGGACGAGGCTTTTGCTGCGAAAGTGAAAAACGCTCAGAATGCGAACGAGATCAAGGCACTGTTTCTCGAGAGGGGGATCGAGGTTGACGACGAGTTTGCCCGCGGCGCTTATGAGAAGATGGAGGATCTGAAGAATGGTGGCGAGCTGACCGCCGAGGAACTGGAAATGGTGTCTGGAGGCAAGAAGAAAAGCGGTTTTAATTGGTGGCTTCACTGTGTATTCGGCGCAGTCGTTGGTGGGGCCGCAGCAGGAGGCCCTGGCGGGGCTGTTGCTGGCGCGATTGTCGGAACAATTATCTATTTTCTTTTTTAAATAAAAAACCAAGGATACGGTCATTTATATAACTTGTATGATTATGTAACAGGAATCCCTAAGTTTTCGTATAAATGTATAGATACGTACGAAAAAAATAGAAAGGTGTTGTGAAAGATGGAAACTGTCGAAAGAAAAGAAACTATTGAAAAGCTGGCAAAGGTCTTGGTATCCGATGAATTTGAGAGCAGGGTTAGCTCGTGCAGCTCAATGGACGAAATTCTTGCCGCCCTGAAAACTGAAGGGGTAGAGGTTACTGAAGAAGAACTGATTGCTTTCTTTAATAGCGTAAACAGCCCCGAGAATGAAGGTGATTCCCTGAGTGAGGAAGACCTGGAGAGTGTTACGGGGGGAGGCCTGTTCAGCTGGATTAAATCACAGATCAACAAAATCAAGAAACAGTTTGAGTACTTTTTCGGCGGTCAATATGTTGTTGATATCGCTGAAGGAAAAAGAAAGCATCCTTGGGTTAAATAATTTTTGATGGAATTCCAGAGTATAGCACACTGCCGGGATCATTTTTGTCACCGGCAGTGTGCACTTTTCCAGAACACCTGTTGCGCAGCTTAACAGATTGATCTTTAGTTTATAAAGGCGAAGTTTCAAACCCCACCACCCTTTACGAGTGGTGATTTTTGTCGGTCCCTGACCGAAAGCAATACTAAGCCATAGAGACGCATCCTTTTCAAAAACCCGCAAGAACTGCGATACATATTTCCTGTGCTGCTCTTATTATTTTGTTCCGCTTATAGATGGCAAGCGTTCATTTGCATATTCGGTGAAGAGCCGGCAAGTTATTTCATGTTTGTTGACTGTTAGCGCCACCCCATGATATAATTTTATATTATTGAGAATTGTGCGTATATGGATCTAAGTATGCAAAATGATGAAGATACTTTTCTTCTTTTCCAAATACAACATAGGTATGATACGGCTGTTGAAAACTTCCTTCTCCGGAGGTTGTTTTCAGGAGAAAAGAGACCGGTTATCAGGTTGATAATATATCAAGAAAGCAGGGGTTACTGATGAATATGGATGTGTCTCAGGCACACAGACAGCCACATGCCTTCTACGAAACATACGAATCTTTTTATAAAGCATACTATCGGATAGTACTTGGATATCTAAGAAAAAAAACAAATTCATTAGCAGACGCGGAAGATATTGCGGGGAAGGTTTTTTTGTATTGTTTTGAAAAGTGGGAAAC
>CADCPE010000040.1 GCA_902803275.1 uncultured Erysipelotrichaceae bacterium | reverse complement strand
CCGGATCATAATGCCGCCTATGGCCACGTCCAAATCCGCTGACGGCAAAGTTTCGGATGAACTGCTTGACTATTATGAAAAAAGAGCGCAGGGCGGTTATCTTGGTCTCATCATAACCGAACACTGCTTTATTTCCCGCGAAGGCCAGGCCGGCGCCAATCAGGTCTCCGTGGCCAAGGACGAAGACATTGAAGGTCTAAGCAGACTTGCCAGGACGATCAAAAAAGACGGAACCAAAGCCTTTGTACAGATCAACCACGCCGGATTAAACGGCTGTCAGGACACAGTCTACGGTCCTTCGGATCTTGTCTTTCCAAATGGCAAAAACGCCGACAAGAAAAGGATCGCCTTAAGCAAAGAAGATATAAGGAAGGTCATAAATCAGTTTGCCAGCAGTGCGTTGAGAGTAAAGAAAGCCGGTTTTGACGGCGTTGAACTGCACTGTGCCCACGGCTATCTGCTAGATCAGTTCTATTCTCCTCTTGTCAACTCAAGACAGGACGAATACGGTGGATCTCTTGAAAACAGGATCAGGATCGTTCTGGAAACGATCAAGGCCGTAAGAGAAAAGGTGGGGTCTGATTATCCTCTCGCCCTGAGACTGGGAGCCTGCGACTATGGACTTGACGGCACCACGATAGAAGACAGCATCTATGCCGCTAAACAGTTTGAAAAGGCCGGCATCGATCTGTTGGATATCACCGGAGGATTCAACGGCTTCACAAGAAAGGATGTCACTTATCCGGGTTATTTCAAGGATGCCTCATCCGCGATCAAAAAAGCCGTAGATATCCCCGTCATCCTCACCGGCGGAATAAGCGATGTCAAAGACGCTGAAGCCTTACTTGATGAGAAGGCAGCCGATCTTATCGGTGTAGGCAGGGCACTGTTCTCTGATCCTGACTGGGCGAGAAACTCGCTTTACAGCTGCATTTAGATATCATTGCTTAAAGAGCTCAGGCTCTTTTTAAATTATTTTTTCGAACATGACATATAGCTGTCATGTTTGCTGTGATATGATTTCCTTGAACATGAAAACAGATCGTCTGATAGGGATCCTTTCAATACTCCTGCAGTCAAAGAAAACCACTGCTCCTGAGCTGGCAGAGCTCTTTGAAGTTTCCCGCAGAACGATCAACCGCGATATCGAAGATCTCTGCAAGGCCGGCATCCCGATAATGACTGTACAAGGCAGCGGTGGAGGCATAAGTATCATGGATGGCTATCGCATGGACAGAACGCTTTTAAGTTCCCGGGATATGCGCATGATCCTGGCAGGCTTAAGAAGCCTTGACAGTATCTCCGGCAGCAATTACTATTCGCTGCTCATGGAAAAGCTGGAAGTCGGTTCCTCGCGCTTTATAAGCGGCAGGGACTGCATCCTTATCGATCTTTCCTCCTGGAACAAATCTTCATTGGCCCCCAAGATCGAGATCATTCAAAACGCCATTGAAAACAGACAGCTCGTCAGTTTTGATTATTATTCGCCAAATGGCGAAAGCAGGCGTCTGGTCGAACCGTACTATCTCATCTTCAGATGGTCCAGCTGGTATCTGTATGCCTGGTGCTGCGACAGAAAAGACTTCAGGCTCTTCAAGCTCAACCGCATGCTCAAGGTGAATGAAACGAGCCAGAAATACGAATATCGCAATGTTGTGCAACCCGATCTTTCCGATGAAAAGATCTTCCCGAAGGGAATAAAAGTAAAGGCCCTGTTTGATGAAGATGTGAACTGGCGCCTGATCGAAGAATTCGGACCCGAAAGTTTCACAAAGACCGAAAACGGAAAGCTCTTGTTTACAGCCGATTATTCCGATATCGACAGCATATGTGCCTGGTTCATGACCTTCGGTGATAAAGTCGAAGTTCTTGAACCCGAAGAAGTAAAAAAGCGGATCGTCCAGATAAGCGAAAATACATTGAAACTATATAAGAGGTGAATCATGGCGTTTGACTACAAGAAGGAATACAAGGAATTCTATCTGCCCAAGGCAAGACCGGGGATCGTTGATATCCCGAAGATGAACTATCTTGCCGTATACGGAAAAGGGGATCCAAACATCGAAGACGGAGAATATAAGCGCTTCATAGGCCTTCTGTATGGAGTTGCCTTCACAATAAAGATGAGTAAACTTACCGACCACAGGATCGAAGGATATTTTGATTTTGTTGTCCCGCCATTAGAAGGTTTCTGGTGGCAAAACGATTCGCAGACCATAGACTACGCCCATAAAGAGAACTTCAACTGGATATCGGTAATAAGGGTCCCGGATTTTGTAACAGAGCAGGAGTTTGACTGGGCCATCAAGGAAGCGACCAGCAAAAAGAAAATGGATTTTTCAAAGGTCAGATTCCTCACGATCGAAGAGGGGCTCTGCGTACAGATCATGCATATGGGGCCGTATGATGATGAACCGGCTTCAATTGAACTCATGGACAGATATATCGAAGAAAACGGCTATGAAAATGATTTTTCGAAGTCCAGAAGACATCACGAAATATATCTGTCTGATGCAAGAAAAACCGCTCCTGAAAAGCTGAAGACGGTCATCAGGCATCCGATAAGGATAAAGGGATAGCATGCATTTTACCAAGGCCAAAGCAATACTAAACAGCAGCAGCGATTACTGCGGCATGAATATCTACCGCGGCTGTACACACGGCTGCATCTACTGCGACAGCCGCAGCAGATGTTACCAGTTCAGCCATCCTTTTGAAGACGTTGAAGTCAAGATCAATGCGCCGGAACTTCTGGAAAAGGCTTTAAGATCCAAAAGAAGGAAATGCATGATCGGCACCGGAGCGATGTCTGATCCCTATATGCATTGTGAGAAGCAGCTCAGACTTACCAGAAGATGTCTGCAGATAATAAAGCAATACGGCTTCGGAGTGAGTATCCAGACCAAGTCTGACCGCATCCTGGATGATATCGATCTGCTTGAGGAGATAAACAGGCAAAGCAAATGCGTCGTACAGATGACGCTGACTACCTACGATGACAGGCTGTGCGCGATCGTTGAGCCCAATGTCTGCAACACCAGAAGACGGATCGAGGTCCTGGAAAAAATGAAGGAAAGAGGGATCCCGACGATCGTGTGGATCACCCCGATCCTGCCGTTTATCAACGACACACCGGAAAACATCGAAGCGATCGTAAAGGAATGCGCCAGGGTCGAGGTGAAGGGGATCATTGATTTTGGCATGGGCCTGACTTTAAGAGAAGGCGATCGGGAATACTATTATGCTGCACTGGACAGACATTTCCCCGGTCTTAAAGAGAGATACATCCAGACTTACGGCAACGCCTACGAAGTGCCAAGCTTGAAACAGAAGCAGCTGATGGCGTTATTCAAAAAGCTCTGCATTGAAAACGGGATCATGCATACACCGGAAGACTGTTTCAGGTATCTGCATGAATTTCCCAGACAATACGAACAGACCAGTATATTTGATTGAGGAGAATACATGGAATATATCAGAGTAAACAAAGAAAACCTTGAAAGTGAACATATCTGCTGTGCCATTTCAAACAACAGTGACATTCAAGTCTCTTCCAAGAAGCAGTGGCTGTCACAAAGATTTGATGAAGGGCTTGTCTTTCTGAAAAGCGTTGAAAGAGGAAAGTGCTTCATTGAATACATTCCGGCCGAAAACGCCTGGGTCCCGATCAAGGCCGACGGCTATATGTATATCGACTGTCTTTGGGTATCGGGTTCCTTTAAGGGACACGGATACGCAAACGATCTGCTCAAGGAATGCATCATCGACAGCAAGGCCAAGAAAAGGAAGGGACTGTGCGTGCTTTCTTCAGCCAGAAAGAAACCATTCCTTTCAGATCCGAAATTTCTTGAACATAAAGGCTTTAAAGTGTGTGATGAAGCAGCCAACGGCATCCAGCTGTGGTATCTGCCTTTCTCAAGTGATGAAACAAGACCACAGTTCAAGGATTGTGCCAGAACTCCTCACATCGAGGAAAAAGGCTATGTCCTCTACTACAGCAATCAGTGTCCGTTCAACGGCAAGTATGTGCCGATCCTGGAAAAGGCTGCCAAAGAAAACGGGATAGCGTTCAAGGCCATAAGGTTCAACAGCAAGAAGGAAGCACAGAACGCTCCTTCACCGATCACCACCTACGCCCTGTTTAAAGATGGCGAATATATCACCAACGAACAGATGAACGACAAAAAGTTCCTTAAACTGTGTGCTGAATAAAAGATATAAAAACCGCAACTCAGCGGTTTTAGTTTACAGCCAGATCTGCGGATATTTATGGAAAGCCTTGTAGACCAGCGGTTCTTCAAATTCAATCTTGTATACCGGGACGATCTCGTCTTCTTCTATTTTGAGTCCTCTTAATTCAATGCGGTGATCATCTGTATAGGTAAAATCCACATTTTCGCCGTTGGAAAGCCTTGTGACTCTTGTCGGTTTGCTGAAGACGCCTGAGAAATACATCTTTCCGCCTTCCGGAGAGATCCAGTTCCAAAGATAGACACACT
>CADCPE010000039.1 GCA_902803275.1 uncultured Erysipelotrichaceae bacterium | reverse complement strand
TCGATCCTGAAGATATCATTGCCGATCTTTTCATCGAGGACCTTTAGCGACATCTGATCAGCGATCTGGCAGAGTTCATCGACATCATAGCCTTCCAGCCTGTTGCGGAAACCATGATCCTTGAAGTATTCAGCTTTATCAATGATGCTGCTGCACAGCGCCTTGTCTTCTTCGCTCATGGAACTCAATTCCGTTTTTATCGACAACATCAGAAGATCCAGGTTGGTCATGTAGATCATGCCGTCAGCAAACATCGTGATCTCATCAAAATTGACATTCGGATATCTTTTCTTCGCAAACTTCAGTTCTTCTTCTGTTAATCTCAGGATGCTGTTTTTCATATGCTTACCACCTATATTCTATCAAAAGAAACAATGCCCCTGAATTCATATTTTCACTGCAATCAGGATAAAATAAAGATGACTGGAATTGCGGGGGTTGTTACCAGAATGAAAAAACAATTGCTCGTCCTGATGATGCTTCTGCTGCTTGGCGGCTGCCGGAGAAGAAGCGAGAAAGAGAAAGTGATAGAAAACAACGGTATGCTGGAAATCAGGGAAGACATGCCGGTAAAAGCCGTCTATTCAAGGCAATGGATCTATGCGGCGGAAAAGGAAAGCAGCGATCCTGAGCTGATAATGAAACTGCTTCAGCAGATCAGGGATATTAAACTCGGTGGACCTGCAAATATCAGCGTTATGGACTATACCGATATCATCATCTTTGAATATGAAGATGGTGAAAAGATGTCCTACAGATTCGAAGCGGACATCTATTTCAAAAACAGCGAGGAAAGATATGCGGTAATTGACGGTCTGCAGTATCTTAGAGAAACATTAGACTATATGATCAACCAGAAATAAAAAGAAAGAAGACCAAGATGGATAAAAGAATTACTGAGATATACTGTCCTAGCTGCGGTGCAGCTGCCAGCTTTGATATCAGGAAGCAGCGCTACCTCTGCGGCTATTGCGGAAGTAAAGTCGGGATCGGCGAAGCCCAGCAGCAGAAAATAGGTTTCCGCAAGATCAGAAGTGATGCGCTGAAGAAGTCTGTAAAGCAGTTTAAGCTTTTCAATGTCAGCTGTACAGGCTGCGGTGCTCAGATCGTCTTTGAAGAAAACGAAGCTCTTTCAACATGTCCTTTCTGCAATAAAACGCTGGTAAGAAGCGAATATCTGAATGCGTCCAATATGCCTGAATGCGTCATTCCTTTTGCCATAACGGAAAAAGAAGCCAAGACCCTGCTGAAAAAATGGTGCGAGGAAAACAGGGCAAAAGAAGAGGCCAGAAAACTGCTTCCTTTGATCGATGACCTTAAGGGATTCTATCTGCCATATGAGCTGGTCAAAGGACCTGTACATATGGAGGTAGGCAGGATGGATGGCGAAAGGACATATGACTGTGAAGGCTTTATCAATGATGAATTTGTGAACCGTTCAAAACAGCTCGACAACCTCCTGCTAGACGGGATGGAACCGTATGATCTGAATGCGCTGACCGAATTTGATTTTGCCTATGTGGCGGGTCAAAGAGTCAAGATCTCAGATATCTCGAATGACGATCTGGAAAGAAGAGTGAACAGCGAAACATCGAAGATCTACACGCCGATGATCAGAAAAGTGCTTGAAGCCAAAGCTGTCGATGTGAGAAGCGATGCGTGTTCAACGATCAGGCTTCCATCGCTTTTGCCTGTCTACTACATCTGTCATGGTGAGCTGATGGCTGCTGTAAACGGTCAGACAGGCAAGGTCAGCGTAAGAGCGCTTAAGCCTTCACATTATTATTTCCTGCCTTGGTGGTTTAAAGCCATCCTGATGACCATTGTATTTTCGGCAATAGTCTTCTTAGCTTTCTGCCTTTTTGGCATGGGCGTTGAAAAAGGCCTTTATATAACAGGTGTGCTGACGATATTTTTTATCATCGTCATCCTGTGCGTTTACAGCGATACCGTTCACAATGATTTTGCGGTCGAATCAGGAAGAAAGATCTATACTTCGAAAGGCCAGACCTTCAAGCGGGAAAGGGGCGAACTGACACTTAGCGATGAGATCTTAAAACGCAAGGTCGTTGAACCGGTATTCTTCGAAAATCTTGATGGCGAGGTTCAGCCTGTTGTTCTCAAGTTTATAACGCCATCAAGGATCCTTAAGATCATGGTGCAGTGTCTCACTGTTATATTCCTGCCGGTCATCCTGGCTTTATTCATAAACGGTTTCGATTTTAAGAAACTGAATCTGGCGGGCTCGGCGGTCTGGTTCTGCATCTTCGTTCCGGTCGTTCCGATCTATCTTCTGAAGCTCGAGATCGTTCAGCTTCATGACAATCCGTGGATCTACACTTTCACAGAAAAGGGAAGACTGAAACGTTACCGCAAGAAAGCAGAGTTCAAATTCGACAAGGGACTGTTTAAAGAAATACTTAGAGCAATGTTTGTACCGCCTGCCTCATTTGCGATCTGGTTTGGCATAATCGTTTTCTTTACGATCGTCTATCTTACTGCTTTCGGATTTGAATAGGAGTTTTATAAAAAAACAGGAGCTTGTCAGCTCCTTTGTTCACTGTTTGCCAAGCTCCTGTTCCAGTCTGTACATCGCTTCCAGGGCAACGGTGATCTCTTTTTCCTCACCGCGGGCTGTAAGGTTCTGGCCATCCTGGTAGGAACCGATCGAATCCTGAGTGTCTTCACCCCACAGTACGACATTGTTCAAGATGGAAGCAGTGTGGATCTTTCTCAATCTGCCTACCGTGTACAATGCCGCTGTTTCAAAATCGGTAGCCAGGACGCCTTTTTTTGACCATTTTTCGCAATCCTGGGCATCTTCATCATAATAGAAGGATTCATGAGAAAGAACTATACCGGTATGATGCCTGTATCCTTTTTCGGTTGCGATATCTGCGCAGTGGTTTATCAGGCGATGATCAGGAACAGCCGGATATCTCTCATCGATATACGCTCTGGATGCACCGTCTTCTCTTACTGCTCCCTCACAGATTATCAGATCACCGAGGTCGATCCCTTTCTGCAGCGCTCCGGCTGAACCGATACGCATCATGGTGTGAACGCCGATATTCTTTAATTCTTCGATGGCGATCGCCACTGAGGAGCCGCCCATGCCGGTAGAGATGCCGATGACTTTCATGCCTTTATATGTCCCGATGATCGAGCGGTATTCCCGGTTGAATGTCAGTTCTTTCACGTCATCAAGATACTTTGCGATCACATCAACTCTTTTGGGATCTCCGGGCATTAGTGCGCATGGCGCTTTCACTGTTTCATCTAACTGAATGTGAGCCTGTTTCATAATTATGTCTTGCCGTCCTTATGATTCCATTATAGAACAGCAGGATATCTGTGCAGTTGTATAATTATGTTAACAGACAGAATAGACAACGGAGGGTGAGACCATGAAGCTGCTGACTTTTGATGTTGGGGGAACAGAGATAAAATATGCCGTTACCGATGAGAAAATGAACTTTACTCATAAGGGCTATGTTCCTACTCCAATGGATACTTTCGAACAGTTCGCCGATGTGATATTCGGTATCTATTCTCAATACAGGGATGAAGTCGAAGGTATCGCAATGTCTCTGCCCGGATTCATCGATGTGAAAAACGGACGCTGCAACGGAGGCGGAGGCCTTTTGTATAATCATGGAACCGATGTCGGAAGACTGCTGGAAGAAAAGTGCGGATGCAAAGTCGTGCTGGAAAACGACGGCAAGGCAGCTGTTCTGGCCGAGTTCTATCAAGGCTCGCTTAAAGGCTGTACAAATGGAGCTGTCTACATTATCGGTACCGGTATCGGCGGCGGTCTGATCATAGATTCAAAGATCGTAAGAGGTCCTCATTTTACAGCCGGTGAACTGAGCTTTGTCATAACAGAGGCAAGCAGGTATGATCAAAGCGATGCGACCATGGCCAATGTCTGCTCGACCCGTGCGCTGCTGGAAAACTACGCTGCAAAGAAAGGCAGTGAAGAAAAGATCAGCGGACGGCAATTCTTTGAACTTCTTTGTGAGGATCCGCTGGCTCAGGAGGCGTTTGACGAACTGTGTCTGAATATCGCCGTTCAGATCTACAATCTGTGCTGGATACTGGATCTTGAAAAAGTCGCTATAGGCGGCGGGATAAGCAGACAGCCGATCGTAACTGAAAAGATCAGGGAAAAATTCGAAATGGTCAAAGCCAATTCTGCAGTAGCTCACTTTAAGATCCCGTTTGATGTCGATATCGTTCCGTGTACCTTCAGCAACGATGCCAATCTCATCGGTGCCTATATAACCTATACGATGAATTAGATGCACATCTGTTTCAAGGCGCTTGGCGCCTTTTTTATTTCGGATATTTCAGGTTTTATAATAGAAATGATGTTTAAAGACAGACGCAGGTTTATGATCGTCAGTTTCAGTCTGTACATGTTCATGTATATGACACTTTTGACTGCCATTAACCACGAAGCATCAGGAATCGTTGATGGAAAAGCACAGCTGATCCTTTATTATGTGGATATGTTCTGCGTGACTATGGGTTTTGTCTTTTATGCCGTTTTTTATGATGTCTATAAAAAAAGAAGTTTCCCCTTGTATGCAGCCATCATCAACACCATCGTGCTGCTGAGTGCTCTGCTGATAAAGATCGAAGCAGTCTTTATGGTACTGGCTCCGATCGTCGGAACATTCCTGGGCTTCTTCGGCGGCTTTTTCTATACCTGCATGGCGCTGTCCTTGTTGGATGATAGAAAGCCGGGAATGACCATGGGGATCGCGATGAGCCTGGCGGTCTTCATGCAGTGGCTTCTGCAGATCTGCATCGGTATCCCCATTCTGTACATATTTATCATCGATGTCTGCGTGATGCTGTTTTTCATCTGCTGTAAGGAACGCTTTGAATCAAAGAAGAGCAGCCTAAAAGTATCAGCTGTACAGATGATAGATATCCTGCCGATATTCATAACTGCAGGCATCATCTTTCTGGTCTTCTGCTTTGACAACAGGATGGAAAACATCCTGACAGCTCAGCAGTTGGAAACCATAGACATCTATACCTGGCCAAGACTTTTTCTGATCCCGGGATATCTTGGTTTCGGATATTTTCATGATCGATTCAAAGGTCTTTATGACCAGCTGTCTGTTTTGATGGCAGCTCTTTTATCGATAATATCTCTGATCCTTCTTTCTGCCGGCCTATATCTGAATCTGGCAATGATCATATTCTACCTGGAACTGGGACTGACAATCTCCTACTATAACCTGGTTTTCTGGAGGATCTCATTGAACAAGAAGCATCAGTCTTTCTGGGCATGCATGGGAAGGATCATTGACGGAGGCGTCAGTATCATCCTGGCTCTTTTCTGGAAAATGGATTTCTCCCTATCCATCGAGATCATAATAAATATCCTTGTCATAATCATGATCGTCATACTGATCGTTGTTGAAAACAGAAACAGGATAATCGAGAACAGAAAACCCGATCTTGAAGAATTCATCAGAAAATATGAACTGACCGATAGAGAGAAGGATGTTTTCTACGAACTGCTTAAGCCGGAAGCCAAGGTCGAACAGATGGCTGAAGAGCTGTTTATTTCACGACGCACCCTGCAAAGACACATCTCTTCAATATATGAGAAGTGTGGCGTCAGCAGCAGAGTCGGCCTGATCACCCTTATCTATAAGGAATAGTTGTCACATTTGTGACGTGTCATATATAAAAATGATGAATTAAGATAAATACAGGAGGATTTTCTAATGAAAAAGCTTTTAATGCTGTTTCTTAGCCTGATGATGATCCTGGCGCTTTTCGGCTGCGGATCAAAGGAAGGCGGAAATGACGGTAATAAAAAAGAAGAAACATCACTGCCTGATGGTATCTGGGTTTTGAAATACATCGGAGATCAGGACGGCGAATATGTTGAAGAGTTCAACATGATCGAAGACTTTTATGGCAATCCGATCAATCTGCTTGAGATGGCAACCGTTGACTATGGCGAGATCACATATATACAGCTTGATGAAAACGCTGAAGGCACTTATTATCCGATGAGAGGAGAACCTAAAGAGATATCCTTCACTGAAGATAAAGTCACCATAGACGGTATTGAAAAGGAATACAGGAGAAACGGAAACAGACTGTGGTTTCCGGAAGATGACCCTGTTTTCAACGAAGTCTATGAGAGCGTCTCTCTGGAAATGCTGGAAAAGATCAAAAGAGGTGCCTATGACTGCGTGGACTTCGATAAAGCACAGATAGGCGACATGGTCGCAATGGGCGAATACGAAATGTCTCCGGGCAACGACAGGACTGAACCGATCAAGTGGAGAGTGATCGACAGAAAAGATGACAGGCTGTTCATTATCTGCGACAAGCTGATCGATTCCTTCTGTTTCAACACTAATCCCAATCAGGAAGATCTTGACAGTGTCAGCTGGGAGAATTGTTCAGTAAGAGCTTTCCTCAACGATCCTGAGGGATTCCTGAGCTGTTTTACTGAAGAGGAGATCGATATGATAGAGATCACCCGCAACCAGAACAAGGCGGCCAATGAACAGCTGCTTAAATACTGGGGCGGATTCCACGACGAGGGTAATGCGGCATATTCCCAGATGGCCGATCAGCACAGAAGCGATGATCCGCAGACTGATGACAGAGTCTTCCTGCTTTCATTTGAAGAAGTAGAAGGATATTTCGGCGAAGCAAGTGAACCTTCTGATGATCCAAGCTATCCGTACTCAGAGATGCCTAAGAATTCCCAATGGATCGCCTATGTCACAAAGGCTGTTCAGGATAACGGTACCGGTTTCTATGATTCCAGGACCTTAGGCGGAGCCTGGATGACAAGAACACTGTCGACTGCCGATCCGAAATGGGGCAATCAGGTGACTTATATCAGCGCAGATGGACAGGTATTCAATTATTTCACATATGTACCGCTGTTTATCAGACCGGCAATGTGGATTAAAATAAAATAGTAAGGAGATTTTTATGAAAAAGATTATTAAACTGGTGATGTTTGTTTTCCTG
>CADCPE010000038.1 GCA_902803275.1 uncultured Erysipelotrichaceae bacterium | reverse complement strand
TATTTAGCTTTGACTTCGGCGTTGCCGAGGTCTTTTCCTTCGTTGAAGTTCTTGGCGTTTTCCATTGTGACGACAGCGATCGCCTGCATGGCTTCTCTGGTAAAGAAGGCCTGGTGTGAAGTAAGCACGAGCTGCGGGAAGATCTGCAGTCTGGCTGTGATCGAATGAGGAAGCGGTTCATCGGACCTGTCGGTATAGACGTTTTCATCCTCGCCTTCATAGACATCCAGCGCTACAGCCTGGAACTTGCCTTCCTTCAAGGCGGCGATCAGTGCTTCAGCATCGATGAGCGGTCCTCTGGCTGTGTTTACCAGCATGACCGTATCCTTCATCTTGTCGATAGCCTCCTTGTTGATGAGATGGTATGTTCCGTTTTCGCCCATGATGAGCGGCGCGTGCAGGGAAATAAGATCCGATTTGGCCAGCAGTTCATCTTTGCTGACATAGGTAAGCAGGCCTTCCTCTTCCAGGGCTTTATTCGGATAGGCATCCCATCCCAGGACACTCATGCCGTAGCCTTTGGCGATCCTGGCAAAGCATTCACCGATCTTGCCTGTGCCCATGACACCGCAGACCTTGTTGTGAAGATCGACACCCAGAAGTCCGGATAAGGCGAAGTTGTTTTCCCTGACCTTGCGGTCGGCCTTGTGCAGTCTTCTGTTGGCTTCCTGGACAATGGCCATTGCATGCTCTGCAACGGCGTAAGGGGAATAGGCCGGGACTCTGGCAACCTTGATGCCGTACTCCGCACATCTTTTGATATCGACATTATTGAAACCGGCGCATCTGAGCAAGATCAGTCTGATCCCTTCTTCATTGAGGATATCGATGACTTCAGCCGGTGCTTCATCATTTACGAATATGCATACCGCATCATAGCCCTTGGCCAGGGATGCTGTTTCCAGAGTGAGTCTTGATTCGAGATATTTGATATCGACGTTATAGGTGCCCGGTCCTTTTTCCTCCTGCAGTTTTGAGAAGAAGAGTCTGTCATAGTCCTTGGTGTTGAAAAATGCGACCTTAAGTACTCTTACCTCTTCTTCATCGATGAAGTCGGTAGCGCAGATGGCTTCCTTGAGCGTCTTTACGACATTTTCTTCATCCGGGCCATCGACGGTAATGGTCAGAGAGTCGTTTTTCTTGGCGTTCAGTGACAGGATCTGCAAGACATCACTGCCATTGGCGGTTCTGCCGTTACATTCAATAGTGACCATGTTTCTCAAGCCCACGCAGAGCTGGGCGATCTGAGCGGCAGGTCTGGCGTGGATGCCCATCGGGTTTTCTACAACGCAGCGAAATGATTTCATTGGTATACACCTTCTTTCAACGTCATTGTAACATAAGAGTCCATCATATTATGCCCCTATACTTTCATGTTTTCCCCATCATAAAAAACGTAGTGGATATCTGTCTTTTCCCCGTTGAGAAATTCCTCGATATAATGCGGCTTTCTGATGATGAGCGCATCACCGCCAAGTTCGACAAGCGGTCTTCCATCGACGTTGTATCGGTCTCCGATCGAAAGCGTCTCTTCGGGTTTTGCCTCGTATTTTGTCATGAGCTGTTCCATCAATGGCTTTTTTGAGGGCGTCTTGTTGTCCTTCTCGTTGCAGAAGATCTCCGTAAAGACATCTTCAGGAATGCCAAGATGCTTTAGAACGCGTCTGACGTTTTTCAGGGTGTTGTTTGTAAGAAGCACTAGCGGCGCACCTGCAGAGAGCTTTTTGAGACTTTGCAGTTTCATGGCCTTGTTTATATCGATCGGCTGACAGTTGAAATTCTCGCTGCGTTTCTGATCCCATTCTTTGACATCATAGCCCCGGCTCATGAAAAACGCAGTCGCTGAACAGGCATCTTCACTGACATAGGGATAGATATGGTTTTCTTTTAATAGGAGTCCTGCTTCTTCAGAAGAAAAACCCTGATAGTTTACAAGATAGTCAAGAGCTGAATTATATCCGTCAATGACCATATCTTCCATATCGTAAAGAGTACCGTCCATATCGATGAAGATCAGCTTATATTGCTTCTTTTCTGTTTTTTCCATATCGGAGCGCCTGTTAATATTTTATAATAATATTGATGTATGATATCACAATAATTGGAGCCGGGATTATTGGCTCACTACTAGCTCACAGCTTGAGCAAATTCGATCTGAAGGTTTTGGTTCTGGAAAAGGAGAATGATGTAGCTGAGGGTGCTACCGGGGCTAATTCAGCCATGGTGCACTCGGGACATGACCCAAAACCGGGCACTTTGAAGGCGAAATATAATCTTTTAGGCAACCGTATGTTTCCCGATCTGTGCAAGCAACTGCAGGTTGAATATGTACCAACAGGTGCCTATGTTGTAGCTACTTCCAAAGAGGAAGAAGAGACCATGGATGGTCTGATCAAGAACTGCGAAGACCGCAGGATCCCGTATGAGGTCATGGACGGCGATACCGCCAGGATCCATGAACCTAATCTTTCCGATAATGTTACAAAAGCGCTGAGCCTTCCTACTACAGGCATAATCTGCCCGTGGGAGGTCACCATTGCCGCCATGGAAGAGGCGATGCTCAATGGTGTGGAACTAAGGCTTGGCTATAAAGTAGAGAGTATCAGAAAACAGGACGACAGGTTCATCGTCAATGATGATGTAGAAACCAAAGTGCTGGTCAACTGTGCAGGCGTACATGTTGACGACATCACCAATATGCTCAGAGTTTCACCTTATAAAGTTGAAGCGCGAAAGGGCGAGTATTTTGTTTTTGACCGTCTTAACGGCAAATATATAAAGCACGTCATCTATCCGACACCGAGTGTTAAAGGCAAGGGCGTTCTGGCGGTCCCGACCGTTCATGAAAACGTTCTGCTTGGTCCTAACTCCGACTTTACGGCTGACAAGGACGACAATACGACCAGTGACGGACTGGAATACATCAGACGCGAGATAAACAAGACGATGAAGAATATTCCTTACAACAAGATGATCCATACTTTTGCGGGATTGAGGCCGCACATCGATCTCAATGATTTCTATATTCAGGAAGATGATCAGATAGAAAACTTCATCCATGTGGCAGGCATCGAATCGCCGGGTATCTCTTCAGCTCCGGCTATCGTCAAGGATGTGGTCGAAGGAATAATCATGCCTAAGTTTGCTGAGTGCAGGGCAAAAGAAGAATATGTCCATCGGAAACCTTTCATCGATATGCGGAAAATGTCTGATGAACAGATAAACGAACTGATCAGTAAAGATCCGGATTTCGGAAAGATCATCTGCAGATGCGAGAAGATCTCCAAAGGACAGATCAAGGACGTCATAAACAGAAAATGCGGCGCCACGACGATCAGAGGCGTCAAGATGCGCTGTCGTCCGGGCATGGGCAGATGTCAGGGAGGATTCTGTGAACCTGAGGTTTTGAAGATCCTTTCCGAGCAGCTGCATCAGAATGTGGAAGATATAAAGCTGGACAAAGAAGGTTCCAATGTCTTTGTGGCTCTTGCCAAGGAGGACCTCTAATGGAAAAGCATCAGCTTGTCATTATAGGCGGAGGATCTGCCGGCATTGCGGCAGCTTTGGGTGCCTATGAAAACGGACTTAAAGATATCCTTATCATTGAAAGAGAAGGTGAATACGGCGGAATCCTGCAGCAGTGTATCCATAACGGATTCGGTCTGCATACTTTCAACGAGGAACTTTCAGGTCCTGCCTATGCGGAAAAATACTATAATCTGATCAAAGATAATGAATGCATCAGCTTCATCTTCAATTGTGTAGTAACGAAGATAACGGACAAGACCGTTACAGTTCAATCGAGTGAAGGTCTTAGAAATATTGAAGCCGATGCGATCGTGCTTTCGACCGGCTGCCGGGAAAGACCGGCCGGAGCGATCGGCCTTAAGGGCAACCGC
>CADCPE010000037.1 GCA_902803275.1 uncultured Erysipelotrichaceae bacterium | reverse complement strand
CATTGGCCGAAGGATGCTTCGGATGTTTTGAAAACCTACCGGCGTTTTCTTTTCGGCATTGCGGCTTATTATATTACGGATATGCTGTGGGGCTTCCTTGACAGTGTCCATCTGATGTCCTTGCTGTATATCGATACCGAGATATACTTCATAGCCATGGCTCTAGGCATCTTTCTGTGGACGCAGTATGTGGTCGTCTACCTTGAAG
Organism: uncultured Erysipelotrichaceae bacterium; assembly: GCA_902803275.1. Lineage (GTDB taxonomy): Bacteria > Bacillota_I > Bacilli_A > Erysipelotrichales > Erysipelotrichaceae > Colivicinus. Next base: position 11,429 of record CADCPE010000037.1, on the reverse strand, counting down.
AAAATCGTGAATTCAGTTTCTTTCTGCAGTGTGCAGGAGTCCTTTTCTTCATCATCGAGGCGATTATAGTTTTCATCAACCTGTTTATACCGATCCTGTTCTACTTTGATGGACAGGGCGCCTATCATACCGGGATCGGCCGAAACATCATGCTGATAGTGCAGATCGTGCTGCTGTCTCTGACTTCTGTTTATGCACTGCGTGCGGCTTCATCTGCTGATGAAGCAAAAAGAAACAGATACCGCACGATCGGCTTTTTCGGTCTTATCATGGTCTTTTTCCTTTCCATCCAGTACTTCTATCCGCTGCTTCCTCTGTATTCGATCGGCTATATGCTGGGAAGCTGTCTGCTTAGGACTTTCGTTATCGAAAACGAGAAAGAAGAATACCGCCGGGATCTTGAAGCTTCTCTTCAAAGAGAAAAAGATCAGCTCGAGGAACTCATCTCTGCACGTGAACTGGCATATACAGATGCCCTGACCGGTGTCCGCAGCAAGCTGGCCTACATGGAAAAAGAGGAACAGATCGACAAGGAGATCGCTGATGGAATAAAGGCCAATTTTGCGGTCGTCGCTTTTGACCTTAATGGTCTTAAATATACAAACGATACTTTAGGCCATGAAGAGGGCGATAAGCTCGTAGTCGATGCCGCAAAACTCATATCACAGTGTTTCCCTAATTCCGTTGTATACAGGATCGGCGGTGATGAGTTTGCGACGATCCTTGAAGGCGAAGATTTCAAAAACCGCAAGCAGCTGCTGGCCGAATTCAACAGAAGGACTGAAGAAAACATCATCAATAACAATGTTGTCGTATCTGCAGGCATGACCGATTATCTTGCATATGCGGATAACTCCTACGACCGTGTCTTCAATCGTGCCGATCAGGAAATGTATAAACGCAAGGACGAACTCAAGCAGGTTGGTGTCTATAAAAGGTAGGGAAATGTAACGGGCTCAGTAACGAGCCCGTCTTTTTCTATATTGCTTTAAACTGTTCTGCGATCCTTTCAAAAGCCTTCAGACAAACTGAGCGCGGGGAAGAAAGGCAGGCACGATGGACCTGAGCTTTGCGCCAGTCATCAAAGAAGAGACCCGAATTAAGTATGACCCCGGCTTTGCCGTAGATCTTTTCGATCACCTCCCTGTCGTTTAAACCATACGGAGTAAAATCGATATTTATCGAGTATCCCCCTTCCGGTCTGATCACTTTGGCCTTCGGCAGGTTTGAGTGTATGTAGTCGATGCAGACATCGATGTTTTCATCAAGGTATTCATTCAAAGCGTCGAGCCAGGCTTCGCCCTTCGTGTAGGCAGATATGACTGCCTGGATACCGAACGGAGAAGGCATGGAATACATATCGTTTCCTGTCGGTTTGAGTTTTGGATCACAGATTATAAGATCAGTCATTGCCAGTCCTGCCAGATTGAAAGTCTTGTTTACGGCCGTAGCAGCGATCAGCCCACTCGGTCCGCAGGCTTTCATCATCGGTTCAAAACTCTGTCCTTTTCTGATGATATCCGAATGAACCTCATCGGAAACGATCAGCACGTTATGTCTTCTGCATATTTCCGCAACTTTATTCAGTTCTTCATGAGTGAATACTCTTCCGGTCGGGTTGTGCGGATGGCACATTATGAACATGGTGTTGTTTTTATCTTCACAGGCTTTTTCAAAAGCTTCATAGTCGATCGTGAAGTATTCGTTCCCGTCATTGATCATCCTCACTTCTACGTATTTCCTGCCCTGGCTTTCAACATCGCCATGATAACCGTAGCACGGTGTAAGTACGATCACGCCTTCATTCTGTTTTGTGTACAGTTTCACACATGTGGCGACGGCATTATGGGTTCCCGGACAATAGAAGATGTCTTCCTTATTGAAATGCCAGTCCTGACGCCTTGCATACCAGCCGCATACCGCTTCATAGTACTCATCAGGGATAGAAGAATATCCAAAGATCCCATGATCTGCCAGTTTCTTCAGATCTTCAATGATCTCAGGTGCAGTTTTGAAATCCATATCTGCCGTTTCCAGACAGATCACATCTTCTCTAACTTCTTTTATACCAAGCTCATCAAGGATATAAGACGGATCCTTCCACTTGAAAGAAAAAGAGTAAGGATCACTGATCCTGTCGATCACTTCATCAAATTCGTATTTCATAGTCATTCTCTTTGAGATGTCACATGATCATTTCAGCAGTATGCAGGCAAGCACGACGACCGTTTCATCGCTCCTGTTGGCGATGCCGTGGCTGTGTCCGTCTTCACAGACCGTTACATCACCTTCGTGCAGCTCGATCTGCCGATCATCATCCTGATAGACAGGATTGCCCTTGAGGACATAGAAGTATTCCTGCTCGTTTTCATGAGGATGAACACCGACGCTGCAGCCGGGTTCAAGCGTAAGTGTCCCCAGCATTCTAGATCTTCCCAGCAGTTCTTCCTTTTCAAACAGGTTTGTTATAACGGCCTGTCCGTCACCGCCGCGCATATGTTCTCTGATCTCTCTGCGGCATTCTGATTTTCTTCTGATCATATCTTTATACCTCTGAAATAATTATATCCAATATCTGATCATGTGCTTGTTCACGATGATTCGGTTATAATAAGTTCATGATCAAAAGCGATAAAGTCAATATAATCTACGGCAGGGATGCCGTCTTAAAAAACAGGACAGAGATCCGCGCTTTAGGCAACAGATTTCTGATCGTCTGCGGCAGAAACAGTGCCAGACTCTCCAATGCCCTGGATGACGTGCTCCGGATTCTGAGCGGCAAGGATTATGTCATTTACGATCAGATCAGAGAGAATCCTGAAGTCAGTTCAATCCTTGAAGCTTCAAAGCTTCTTGAGAATGTCGACTGTGTGATCGGAATCGGCGGAGGATCTGCGCTTGATGCCGCCAAAGTCATTGCCTGTCTTTCACGAAACAAGGCCGAAACCGAAGAAGAACTCTATAGCCAGAAATGGGAAAACAAGGGTCTGCCGCTGATCCTTATCGGAACGACAGCCGGCACCGGAAGCGAAGTGACTAAAGTAGCGGTCTTAAGCAAGGCGAACGGCCGCAAGAGCAGCATTCACAACGACAGGTTCTATGCTGATTTTGCCTTGTGCGATCCGAAATACACCGCTTCGTTGCCTAGGATGATCGCCATATCTACTGCGGTTGATGCTCTGACACACTGCAACGAAAGCTATTTCTCCAACAAAGCCACTGATCAGTCGCGCGAATATGCGACCAAAGGCATCGATCTGCTTCTTTCGGGATTGAAGTCGCTTGATAATCTGAATGATGGATCCAGAGATGAACTGTATAAAGGTTCTCTGTATGGCGGACTGGCCATCGATATAACCGGAACGACATTTGCCCATAACGTCGGTTACTATCTTACAGAACAGTATCATATTCCGCACGGCTTTGCGTGCGCCATTTTCCAGGAAGATCTTTTTGATTTTGAAACTGCTCATAATAAAGAGTATGTCGAAGGTTTTTTCAACAGGATCAAAATCGATAAGGACGAATACATTAAACTGATCAATTCGCTTATTCCGGACTATGATATCTCCCTTGATGAACAGACACTTGAAGAGATCCTTCCGCGCTGGAAGGACAACGGCAGCGTTAAGAACACCTATGGTGAAATGACCTGCGGCGATATTGAAAAGATCCTGAGAAAGAAATTCTGCAGATAACATAAACAAAAGGAGTGCAATACATGATAAAAGTATACGGAAATCTCAACTGCCCTTATTGCGTTGTGTTAAAGGAAAACCTTGATCGCAACAAAATCGAATATGAATTCATAGACGTTCTTGAAAGTCTGGGCAATCTTGCGGCTTTTCTGAAGCTCAGAGACAGCGAACCTGTTTTTGATCACCTCAAACAGATCAACGATATCGGCCTGCCTGCTTTCATTGACGAAGAGGACAGAGTCCGCATCGACTGGGAAAACTGGCTTACCGAGCACGGCTATAGTATCCCCGTTCCTAAGGCAAGCATATTTGAAAACAGTTCCTGCAGCATAGATAGAAAAGGCTGTTAAAGAAAGCTCCTGAACATATCATAATTGTTCAGGAGCTTTTTCTAATATCCGAGTTTTCGATCCACGATATGTACCGGTTCCCTGCCCTGAATGATCAGTTCCATGTTTCTGATAACGACATCCATGACCGAGCTATAGTTTATTCCGGCTCTGAATCCGCCGGACACGTGCGGAGTGATGTATACTCTTTCCGTCGTCCAAAGCGGGTGCTTTTCAGGAAGCGGTTCCGGATCCATGACATCAAGGCAGGCGGCTCTGAGATGCCCCTGTTTCATGACCCTGATCAGATCATCTGTTACGATGGCGTTGCCTCTTCCGACATTGAGGATGATCGCTTCGTCTTTCAACAGTCTTAGTCTTCTTTCATCAAACAGGCCACGTACTTCTTCAGTTCCCGGAAGGCTCAAGGCTACGACATCCATCAGCGGAAGCAGCTCATCCATTTCAGCTATCGTGACCAGCTTTTCCACAAAGTCCGGCTGATCATGAACTGTTCTTCTTACGCCATAGCACAGGCCACCCAGCGCATGAGCCTTGTTCAGATAGGCTGTGCCGATGGCTCCCATTCCGACCGAAAGGATCTTCGAGCCTTTAAAGCGCATCACATCCTGCAGCAGGCCCCATTTCTTTTCATCCTGCATGCGCATATACTCTTTCATGTTTTTCATGGCCATCAGAGTCGTGGTGATCATATGCTCCGCCATCGCTTCTCCGTATGCGCCATACGCATTGGCGAGCCTGATGTGCTCAGGAAGCCAGCCGTAGGTATCTGCTCCTGCCGAATATATCTGAATGTAGCGAAGCTTAGGCATCTTATCTACCAGTTCTTTATTCAGAAAACCCACAAACACTTCAGCATCCTTCAGGTCTTCATCCTTTATTTCGCTGTTGTTTTCCACAAAAACGATCTGAGCGTCCAAAGACCTGAATCGCTGTTTTATCTCTTCCGGGTGTTTTCCACTGACAATTATTTTCACCATCGCCTCTTTATCCTTTCCTTTTTTCATGTTTATATATTATGAATTATATCAGGCGTTATTTGTTGGGTCCTTTTCAGATGATTTTTATAAATATCATCAGTAGTATTATTTTTTATTTCTGCTAAGATGAGATTAGAGGTATATAGCCAATGGATTCATATATAAAAAATACGATCGATCTGATCTACGACACCTACAGAACTCAACCCGAATTCGTTCAGGCCGTAGAAGAGTTTTTGTTATCTATTGAACCGGTGATCAGAAATCATCCCGAATATGAGAAAAACGATCTGCTCATGAGACTGGTCACACCGGAGAGACTGTTCAAATTCAGAGTTGTGTGGACAGATGATGAAGGCAAGGCCCATACCAATATGGGTTACCGCTGCCAGTTCAACGGAGCGATCGGCCCCTATAAAGGCGGACTGCGTTTTCAGAAAAATGTCAATGAAAGCATCATCAAGTTTCTGGCCTTTGAACAGACTTTCAAGAATTCGCTGACCGGTCTGCCGATCGGCGGCGGCAAGGGCGGAAGCGATTTCGATCCCGCAGGAAAATCGGAAGCCGAGATCATGCGCTTCTGTCAAAGCTTCATGTCCGCGCTTTACCGCTATATCGGTGCCGATGTCGACGTGCCGGCCGGAGATATGGGAGTCTCGCAAAGAGAGATCGGTTATCTTTTCGGACAGTATCGGCGTTTGAAAGGAAACTTTGAAAACGGCGTGCTTACCGGAAAGGGCCTTTCGTACGGCGGCTCATTGATCAGACCGGAAGCGACCGGCTATGGCGCCGTCTATTATCTTGATGAAGTGCTCAAACATGAAAACGATACTCTTGAAGGAAAAAGGATCGGCGTCTCAGGATACGGCAACGTTGCCTGGGGCATCATGAAGAAGGCTGCCGAACTCAATGCCAAGGTCATTTATATGTCCGGGCCTGACGGATATATCCGTGATCCTGAAGGAATCATTACCGAAGAAAAGCTCAACTATATCCTTGAAATGCGCATGAAGGATCCAATGCACTGCAGACCTTATGCGGATAGATTCAAATGCGAGTTCATCGAAGGAAAGAAATTCTGGGGCGTTGAAGATGTCGATATATACATGCCGGCTGCCGTACAGAACGATGTGGGTTTTGATACAGCCAAGCTCATCGCCAAGTCAGGAGTCAAATACTATATCGAAGTCGCAAACATGCCTACGACCAATGACGCACTTACGCTTCTTCGCTCGTGCGATCACATGATCGTCGCTCCTTCCAAAGCGGTAAATGCCGGAGGCGTGGGAGTATCGGCCCTGGAGATGTCGCAGAATTCCGAAAGACTGTCATGGACCAAGGAAGAAGTCGATAGTCAGCTGCACAGAATGATGGTAAATATCCACAAGGAATCAATGAAAGCGGCTGAAGAATACGGACTGGGCTACGACCTTGTATCCGGTGCAAACATTGCAGGCTTCAAAAAGGTTGCAGACGCAATGATGGAACAGGGCCTGTTCTAGGCATTATTCTATTAAGACCATACAAAAACTGTTACGGCCCGTAACAGTTTTTTCTTTATTTTCATATCGGTCTAATGACTGCGATCCCAGAACCTTACGATAAGTTCACGGACATCACTTCTCAGATCGGAAACATCAGGGATCATATCCGTAAGCTTTTCTTTTCTTTCTGCAACTTTATCTTTGATATCGTTATATACGTCACTGGCAGAAGGAAGCGCACTTGAACTGATGTTTTCAGCGAATTTGGATACGATCGTATCACTTCTGCTTACGATCTTGTTTATATAATCTGCATAGCTGCCCACAGAGATCCCGGATACTTTTTCCGAAATATCTTTTACGATCTTCTGTCCTTCCTCAAAGATCGGCCCTATCTCTATCGGTCCCAGTACCAGGGACTTGTTTCCTTTTGTCAGGTATACTGTTATCTTCTGCGTGTCGGAAGATAGATCATATGCATAGTCCGTAGCGTACGAATAAGGCTGCGTATCAAAGATGAACTGAAGTTTATTTCTGAAAGTGAATCCATCCTGGGTCTTCAGATCGAGGTTATAATCATATGAATCATCCCTTACTCTGGCCAGTATGATCGTGCTTATCTTTTCAGGAAGCTTATCGATAAGAGGGCTGGCAACGATGATATTGTCAAACAGTCCGTCTACCTCCATCAGATGGTTGTCAGTTTCATCTATTATGTAATTCAGTCTGTAGAGCCCGTCGATCCCCTGATAGTAAATCTCCAGATCGTTATTGAAAGCCATCGTTCCGTTGGATCTTAATATCAGCTGATAGCTGTATTTGCCGTTGCTGATGTTGATATCATCTGCCCCGATCACAAACTCTTTCGGTATGATCCATCTTTCATTCACGATCTCAATATTGGCATAAGGGAAACCGTAGGTCTTGAGCTGAGTATCACCGGAAAGCAGATCGATATTGCTGATGATGATTATCGGTTTATCTTTTCCTGTGTCTTCGGCAAAAACGGTGCCCGTACCTGCCGTGAGTATCAAAACTGCAGTAAGTAATACAGTGATTATTCTCTTCATGCTTCTGTAACCTCTTATAAATATTATAAACATTATTCTGTTTTTTATCTTTTTTTATCTATCTTATATTATTCCGTTATTATAAAATATAGAAAAACGGAGGGTCAGTATATGAAAATCAAACTTGGTCCGGTAGAGATCGAACAGGATCCGATAAAAGACGAACTGCTTTATAACGAGTATAAGGAATCACCGAAAATCGTTGAAAAGTATCTTGCGGAAAAAAGCAAATATTTCGATCTGACATTAAAGAATATCATTGCCGGTAAAACGATGAAAATGATCAGAGATGCTGTTTTCTCAATTGCCGGAAGTGTTGCCTTCGTCGGATGGATCATCTATGTTTTCTACGTTTCAAAAGATTCGTTCGTCTGGAAGGAGATCAGCCCGGAAGCAACTTTCCTGGTCGTTGTTCAGGCACTGCTCATAATCGGCATATGCTTCTTACCGGTCCTGCTGGTCGCCGGATGCTTCACAGTCAAGAACAAGATCTCTGCTTCGAGAAAAACAGAAACACCTGAAAATAAATCAGAAAATAAATAACATTTTTTCAAGTTATTAGTTTAAGCGGATCATGACGCATTTATGGTCTTGCTGAAGCTGAAGATGAATAACGAAAGAAAAACGTCTGGAAGACCGGCATGAGGATCGTCGGTCTTTTTTACTCTCTGTTTTGATCATAGAGTTCCAGCTTTTTCTTATCCGGTGCATCTTCGATCTGAAGATATCCATCGGTTTTTGTAACTATCTGATATTTATCCTCATAGACGATTTCCCCTGGTGTGTTTGTATGGACCAGAAAATAGGGAATGTCATATTTTTCCAGCAGCCATAAAATCGGCCTGATCATCTTGATCATTTCCTCGGAATTCTCTGTCTTGAACCAGCAGATCACCGGATCCTGATTGTTGCATTGCGGAGGAAGAGGAAGATTGTCGAGGAACCAGTTGTTTAATTCCTTGAACAGGTCGGCATCTTCCTGCTCCATTTTTCCCGATTCAAGCAGCTGCATGCAGACGGAAAAGACACCTCTGGCATACATTGTATTTCTTACCAGATTCTTGCCCTGAATTCTTAAGTATTTATAATCGAGTTTTGTCATGAATGATCTCCTTTTCTATTATTGTGTATTCAGCAATTCGCAATGTCATCATAAATGTTTTCTGTTCAATGCTTCATAAAATGATTCCTGACATAGTTGGCATTTTTATCATATCCGCGATCCGGATACTTCTTATGCATTTCGCGATAAAGGTCATAGGCTTTATCGGCTGCTGTGGCATTCCCGTTTTGCGCATCCTGATAATATTTTAAAGCCACCAGGGAGTCGATATATCTGATGTTATCGGCATAGAAGGAAGCGGCCTTATCATCTTTTCTTTTTTCGGCATAGTTAAGCAGGCTACGGTAATAGGACTTAAGCTGTTTTTCGGTGTTCAGAATGCCGATCTTATCTTTCAGAGAAGTCTCGATCTCTGCAGCCGCCTTTATCTGCTTTTCCGCTGAAACATAATCCTGTTTCTTTTCGGCGATCGAAGCCAGACAGGTATGGGCAAAAGCCAGGATCCTGGCTGAATTGATGCTTTCCTGTTCCTGATTTTCTTTTTCAGCTAAAGAAAGAAATTCGTCGGCCGTTTTAGCGGCGGCATAATAATTGTTGAGTCCACAATAAGTCTCTATCAGTGTCTTGTAGATCTTGAATGTGTAGGGACCTTTGGCAAATTCGCCGTGCTGGTTCACAAGTCCCTGCACAAACAGCAAGCTTTCGCGGCACTTTCTTTCAACTTTTCTGAGGTTTTCTTCCGAGGTTTTATCGCTCATCAGCAATGCTTCGGCAATCTTTCCATATAGTTCTGCCAAGGTCCTGGCAAGACCAGGATACTTTGCCTGATCGCTTCCGAAAACCTTTCTGATCAGCGGCACAGCTTTTTCATAAGAAGATACTGCTTCGATCCAGTTGTTTTCCTTGATTTGAATATTGCCCAGCAGATTAAGATAAGTGCCTTGATAAAGGCTCTTGAGCAGTCCCGTATTGTAGGCGTAATCCTTCTTTTCCTTTTCAATCTCACCTAGATCCAGGATAAAATCATCGGATATTTTAAGCATGCCATCCAGAAAAGATCTGGCTGATGAGAGCTTGTTCTGCCTGATGGCAAATTCCGCTGCATACTGGAAAGTTTCGGTCAGAGCAATTTTCTCGCGGTTTGTCTTTCCCTTAATATCTTCAGCCAGCATTTTTTCCAGCAGACTCCAGCAGCGCTCATATTCCAAAAGATCCGCCCATTTGGCAGCTGCCTTATTTACGGCAATGATATAGCGAAACTGCAGATCATCATCGGCATCATTGTCTTTCAGTTTTCTTTCCAGTAAAGCAGCGTATCTTTCCTGATAGATTGCGCCTTGTCTATAATCCCTGTTTACACCCTGTCCGTTTTCATACATGGAAACCAGCTTGATATAGGCCTCTTCAATTCCGCCATCAGCCGCGGCGGCAATCAGCGTTCTTGCCTTTTCGTGATCCGTCTCCAGATCGATACCGGAAAGATAGGCGAGTCCGATGAAAAACAGATGCTGAGGATCGTCGTTTGATTTTATACTCAAAGCTTCTCTGATCAGCTTTCCGACCTGATCAGCTTCATTGTCAGCGTTAATTGCTTCAGGTATTTCCGGATAGTTTTCAATCAGAGACTTCTGATCCGTTTTCACAGCTGCAATCGGCAGGATCTTTTTCTGTGCCCTGATGGCCATCGGATATTCCGTTGTCATGACATAGTTTGGCTTTTCCAGCAGGTTTGGAGTGATGACCATTGTAAACAGATCACTTTTTTCAAAGGCTTCCTTAATCGATTCATTAAAATCCTCACCTGGAGTCAGAAATTCATCGTACCATATGGCGATATCGCGGGTGAAAGGATCCTTGTGAATAAGCCGCATTACTTTCTGTGCATAGCGCCTGTCCTTTTTCCGGTAGCTCAAAAAGATATAGGCTGCAAAAGCCTTTCTGATCTTCTCAAGCATTTCATCTTTCAGAAGAACGGCATCCAGAAACAGCTTCAGCTTATCCTTATAGGGCAAGGCTGTAGGATCGGGATCATATTTGTTCAGTATCTGCAGATTGCCGCAGATATCGTTAAAAAGAAATTCCAGTCCCTGCTGCTCAAGAAAAGGCAGAACCGGGATGTTTTCTTTTATTGCGAAATTAAGATCCCTACGGGCCTCGTTTTCTATTTTCAGAAAATCACTTGTTACCGGCAGCACAAGCAGCGTCATTTCTGAAAGATACTCTTTTCTTTCCTCCTCAGAAATATCGACGTTGTCCTCTTCTTTGTACCAGATCGAAATATTGTCCTGCGCTTCAAAAAGATCAGAGCTTATCTCATCAAAGTACTTTTCCCGATCGGCTTTCGTTGAGCAGAAAAAGACTTTCTGCGTATTCTTTAATAAAGCCGAACCTTTCTTTACATATTTCAGATTTATACTCATTATTGCCTTTGTCTCAATACCGTTTCTTTGATTTAATTGTATCAAACAAGATACAGATGTTTGCGTCTTAAGAAGGCCTTTGATCAAAGCTGTATTGACAGGATCAGGCATTTTGACATTCTAAGGTCGTATTGGCTCCTGAATGATTGTGAAGTAATGTGAACCTCCCATAAGCTAAAGACTTATGGGCTTCTTAAGAAGTTTGCTTTTACGTTTCCACCTGATATATATCAGGTAAGCCTTATTCTTAACGGGCTGTCCACCTGCCCTCTAGCGTATAGTGTTACTCTGCAACAATTTCGGACAACTTAAATAGGTGGATTCATTGTTTTTGCTAAGTTATATAATTTTTCAAATTCGTTTG
>CADCPE010000036.1 GCA_902803275.1 uncultured Erysipelotrichaceae bacterium | reverse complement strand
AGGTAAGGTTAAGTGGTTTAACGCCGCTAAGGGTTATGGCTTTATCACTGGAGATGACGGCAAAGAAGTATTCGTACATTTCTCAGCTATCCAAGTAGATGGATACAAAACATTAGATGAAGGCCAAGCCGTTGAATATGAAGTAAACGATGGTGAAAAAGGCCCTCAGGCTGTTGATGTAAGAAAGATTTAATTGCAACAAATTAGACCTTAAAAAACGGGTTCATTGAACCCGTTTTTTTTATTTCCCGAATAATCTTGTTCACAGACAATTCATAAAAAGTTCAGTTTGGTTTTGTAAATATGCGCTTACAATTTAGAATATATGAAAAAGAAGAGACTCAGAAAAAGGATCGTCATGGATCTGATCCTTATGGACTTGATTGTGCTGATACTGCTGCTGTCTATTCTCTATCGCGGCTTAAAAGTCACAATCATTGATCACTATATTAAAGATGATGAACTTTATCTGGTTTTTCAAGACAAAGTCTTCTGGTCACTGGACAATATCGTCTGGGCAGAAACCGATGAAAACAATACTGTAGCGATCCCTGTCTCAGCAGATCCTTCCGGGCTGAGAATAAAAAACCGCTTTGGCTATACCTATGGCAACTACAGCCTTCTTGATCCATATTTATCTGATGCTTCTAGCGCAACCGCTTCTGTGATCTATATCGCCGTCGGTGCAAATGAGAGTATATTCAATTATCTAGACAGTGCGAACAAGGACGAAGCATCTTTCCTGAGTCTTGATGAAAGTATCTGTAAAGTTGAACAGGATGGTACGATAAAAGGGCTTGAAAACGGACAGACATCACTCAGGGCAACAGTCAGCAATAAGACCTATATGTTCGATGTAACGGTTACGGACCTCATTGATCCGCTGGGCAGCGAATTCAACTACGAGAAGGATTTTATCACTCCGGATCTATACACCAGGGAAGATAATGACCTTCTTGATGCAATACTTGTTTCAAGGATCGAAAAAGCCGGATATCAAAGCAGAGCCGCCGTCCTGGCGACTGCCTGGTTCCTGGCTCTGGAATTTCCTTACCGTATTCACTATTTTGATGAGAATGGCCGCATCGATTCCTACACCGATCGCTATAGTGACGGTGAAGGAAGATATTATCACATAGGTCTTTATCTTGATGAATCGCGCTATGAAAACCTTGATCAAAAACTCATCAGAGACACACCGGCCGTCTGGGGCGGTATTCTTGTCGAGTATTCTAACGACAGGATATGGCCAAACGGTCTTGACTGCAGCGGCTTTGTCTCCTGGTGCCTTCTACAGGCCGGCTATGATCCCGGAGATCTGGGTGCAGGCATCGCTGAATGGGATGACCTGAGTGATCTAGGTCCCAAGAGCTGGCTGGCATCCTCCCTTAGTGAAATTAAGGCTGGTGATCTGCTTGTGGGCGGTGATGATCTGGTTGAAGGCGGGCATATTGCCATCCTTGCGGGTCTAAAGGACGGATACTTCTATGTTGCGGAATCCCAGGGGACGAGTGAATACTACTGGGGCTACTGCATCAGGAAATATTCGGCAGAAGAGCTTCTTCAATACTTCTTCTATAGAGTCGATATGGCCGAATACTACGGCAAAGACGGAAACTATAAAGAATACTGGCTGTCAGAATAAAAGAAGGCTTAATCAAGCCTTCTTACTGTATAATTATTGTTTTCAACGTCCACTTCGATCTTCTTGGCATCATAATTCTCCAACAGGAATTTGGCGATCAGTGATTCCACTTCTCTTTGAATATGACGTTTCATCGGACGGGCGCCGTATGTTTCATCAAAGCCCATTTCAATGATCCTGTCCATCGCTTTTGGTGTAACGGTCAGTTCAATATCATTTTCACCAAGACGCTTCTTGAGGATGTTCAGAAACTTCTGTGCAACTTTGACGATCATTTCCTTATCCAGCGGATTAAAGATGATGATCTCATCGATACGGTTGATGAATTCCGGTTTGAAAGTCATCTTGACGATCTCTTCATATTCCTTGCGCTTCTTTTCCTGATCAGGTTCAAACGCAAATTCTGAACCGAGGTTGGAAGTCATGATGATGATCGTATTCTTGAAGTCAACTGTGACACCTTTTGAATCAGTGATACGTCCATCATCCAAAATCTGCAGCAGGATATTGAAGACATCAGGATGGGCTTTTTCGATCTCATCAAGCAGGACGATCGAATAAGGTTTTCTTCTTACGGCTTCCGTGAGCTGTCCGCCCTCTTCATATCCTACATATCCTGGAGGAGCACCGATGAGCCTTGATACGGAGAACTTCTCCATGTATTCAGACATATCGATCCTGACGATCTTTGATTCATCATCAAACAGCTGTTCAGCCAAAGCCTTGGCAACTTCAGTCTTGCCTACTCCGGTAGGACCCAGGAACATGAATGAACCGATCGGTCTGTTGGTATCGGATACCTGAGCTTTTGATCTCAGGATCGCATCAGTAACAAGATCAAGCGCTTCATCCTGGCCGACAACTCTTAAAGAGAGCTGATCCTTCAGATGCAGGAGCTTCTCTCTTTGTGAAGACAGCAGTTTGGAGACGTCGATGTGTGTCCATTTGGATACGACCTTGGCAATGCTTTCTTCATCAACGACTTCCGAAAGCATCCTGCCTTCATCTTCGTTGGAAAGATCATTGAGCTGCTTCTCCAGATTCGGGATCGTTTCATACTGCAGCTTTGATGCCTTCTCGTAGTCGGCGCTGCTTTGAGCTTCCGACATTTCCAGTTTGGCTCTTTCAAGCTGTTCCTTGAGTTCCTTGACTTTGCCCAGATCTTCTTTTTCCTTGATCCATCTGGCATCAAGAACGGCTTTCTTTTCCTTGAGACCTTCAAGATCCTTGTCAAGTTCTTCCAGACGCTTCTTGGCCTTTTCATCTTCCGTCTCTTTCTTCAAGGAGACCTTCTCTATTTCCAGCGTATCGATCTTCCTGGTGAGTTCATCCAGCTCGACCGGTTTGGAATCCATTTCGACTCTGGTCGCGGCACAGGCCTCATCGACCAGGTCGATCGCCTTATCCGGCAGGAAACGGTCAGAGATATAGCGGTCAGACAGTGTAGCTGCCGCAATGATCGCATCATCCTTGATCTTGACACCGTGATGAGCTTCAAAACGGTCCTTGAGACCTCTTAAGATCGAGATCGTATCTTCAACGCTCGGTTCATCGACACTGACCTTCTGGAATCTTCTTTCCAGCGCGGAGTCTTTCTCGATATACTGACGATACTCGTTGAAAGTCGTAGCACCGATACATCTCAGTTCTCCTCTTGCCAGCATCGGCTTGAGCAGATTGGCGGCATCCATGGCGCCTTCACTCTTTCCGGCACCGACCAGGTTGTGAATCTCATCGATAAACAGGATGATCCTGCCATCGGCGTTTTCGATCTCTTTAAGTACGGCCTTTAGACGCTCTTCAAATTCACCACGATACTTGGCACCGGCGATCAAAGAGCCCATGTCAAGTTCGATCAGGTCTTTATCTTTTAGACCGAGAGGCACATCGTTATTAAAGATACGCCAGGCGAGTCCTTCGACGATCGCTGTCTTGCCGACACCCGGTTCACCGATCAGAACCGGATTGTTCTTGGTCTTGCGGGAAAGGATCTCGATGACCCTTCTTATCTCGTCGTCACGGCCGATGACCGGGTCGATCTTGCCGTTACGCACATCATCGACCAGATTGCGTCCGTATTTCTTTAAAGGGTTGAGGTTGTTTTCATCTTCTTTGTTGTTGATCATGGTTGCACCCCTTTCTATTGAATATCGATCTTCAAGGTCATTCCTTGAAAAACGACAGTATTTGCATAGTTCAGCACATACGGCTGAGTTGTTGAACAGTGTGGCGATAAACATATCGAACATGGAGATATATTTATCCTTGCGCTGTTTGGATTTTCTTTCCGCCTCAAGATACGCGTTGTATACATAATGATCGACGTTTGGATTGGCTGCACTGTCTGATACAGGCAGTTTCGAAAGATACTGATCATTTATCGAGACGAGTCTGTTCACATCCGTATGGAAACTGTTCAGCATTTCCGCAATATCAGAATCATTGAGGAATGCTGCCATCATATGCTCAGAACTCAGTTCAGGATTCTTGTTTTCCGTACATATCTGCAAGGCCTTCATTAATATTTCCTGCAGTTTTTCCGTCATCAATTCAGGATTCATATCTGTTACCTCCTTTAGCACTTTTAATAATTGAGTGCTAACATCAAGTCTTAATTTAAGTAGGACATCGCCTACTTAAATGATTTCTTGAATTTTTCGAATACGTTTTCTTTCTTCCGGTTAGCCAGTTTTTCATAGAGTTCCTTTTCTTCCCTGGAGAGTTTCTTAGGGATCTCAACGCGGACTTCCACATACTGGTCACCGACATTCTTGCTTCTAAGGTCTTTTACTCCATAGCCTTTTAGACGAAGCTGCTGACCCGGCTGCGTTCCCGCCGGGATCGTCAGTTCAACATCCCCATAGGCTGTCGGGACATCGACGACCGTGCCGATCGTTGCGTCGACACTGGAGATAGGAACGCTGATATGGATATTGTTGCCTTCTCTTGTAAAGTACTTGTGCGGTCTAACTCTTATTTCGATATACAGATCGCCGTTAGGTCCACCGTTCTCACCGCGCTCACCGTATCCGGCAACTCTGATCTGCTGGCCGGAATTGATGCCGGCAGGGATCGATACTTCAACCTGTTCCTTGACGTTGTTGTAGCCTTCGCCGTTGCAGTAAGGACAGATCTTCTTTATTCTCTTGCCGTTTCCTTTACAATCCGGACAGACACTCTGCTGCTGTACGACACCGAACGGTGTTCTTGATTGCCTTGTCACCCTGCCTGTACCGCGGCATGTCGGACAGGTTTCGATGTCTGATTTGCTTTGTGCGCCCGTTCCGTCACAATGCGGACATTTCTTGTCAACAGTGATGTTGACGATCTTGTCTACCCCGTGAACGGCATCAAGGAAGTCGATATCCATGGACATATAACGGTTGTCGCCCTTGATCGGACTGGTGCTTCTTCGAGAAGACGATCCGCGGAAGTTGAATCCGGAGAATCCTCCCATGCCTCCCATGAAGCTTGAGAAGATATCTCCCAGATCATCCATATTCATTCCGGAGAAGCCGGAGAAGCCATCAAATCCGGAGAAGCCACCGGCACCGTCCATGCCTGCATGACCGAACTGGTCATAGGTGGCTTTCTTCTGTGGATCTGACAGGACCTCATAGGCCTCATTGATTTCCTTGAATTTTGCTTCCGCATCCGGAGCTTTATTCACATCGGGGTGATATTGCTTAGCCAACTTGCGATAGGCTTTTTTTATTTCATCATCACTCGCGCCTTTGGATATCCCAAGGACGTCATAATAATCACGTTTGTCGGCCACTTTATACCTCCCTTCCTAAAATCATTGTTTTATTATTTTGTCTTGAAATCGGCATCTACAACATCATCGTTGTTGTTGCCGCTGCTGTTGCCTGAATCACTTGTATAGCCTGTACCATTATAGTTGGCATTGCCAGAAGCATTGGCCTGCTGCTGGTACATTGCTTCGCCCATGGCCTGAGCGGCCTTTTCAAGTTCATCGAGCTTGCTCTTGAGATGATCGTAGTCATTCTTGTCGATAGCTGACTGCAGTTCATCTCTTAATGCCTTGACCTGAGCCTTCTGATCGGCTGTGACATTAGGATTGTCGCCTTCAAGCTGCTGGTCGATCTGAGCGATGAAGCTTTCAGCCTTGTTTTTGAGTTCGATCTCTTCCCTTCTCTTGTCATCGGCAGCCTTGTTTTCTTCAGCTTCTCTGACCATCTTGTCGATTTCTTCGTCTGACAAGCCTGATGAGTTGGTGATCGTTATCTCCTGTTTCTTGTTTGTACCCTTGTCTAATGCGGATACATGAACGATACCATTGACATCGATGTCGAATGTTACTTCGATCTGCGGGATACCTCTTCTGGCTGGCGCAATGCCGGTCAGCTGGAAGTTGCCCAGCGTCTTGTTGTCGGCAGCCATCGGTCTTTCACCCTGCAATACGTGGATATCGACAGCCGGCTGATTATCGGCAGCTGTTGAGAAGATCTGTGACTTCTGGGTAGGAATAGTGGTATTCCTTGGGATCAGCACAGTCATGACACCGCCTAAGGTCTCGATACCGAGCGATAACGGTGTAACATCAAGCAGCAGGACATCGTTAGGGTTGTCGCCCATCAGGATACCGCCCTGGATAGCTGCGCCCATGGCAACGACTTCATCAGGGTTGACACTTCTGTTAGGCTCCTTGCCCAGTTCAGCCTTGACAGCTTCCTGAACAGAGATCATCCTTGTAGAACCACCGACGAGCAGTACTTCATCAATGTCGTTAGGAGTCATACCGGCATCTTTTAAAGCCTGTCTGACCGGTCCGACTGTACGGTCTACCAGATGTTTGGTCATCTTATCGAAATTAGCTCTGGTCAGATCCATATCCAGATGTAGAGGACCTGATTCATCAGCTGATACGAACGGTAATGAGATGTGAGTCTGAACCATTGAACTCAAGTCCTTCTTAGCCTTTTCGGCAGCTTCCTTCAATCTCTGAAGAGCCATTCTGTCGGCCTTAAGATCGATGCCGTGATGAGCTTTCTTGAATTCATCAGCCATCCAGTCAACAACGACATTATCGAAGTCATCACCGCCTAAGTGGTTATCACCGGCTGTAGCCAGTACTTCGAAAGTACCGTCAGCCAGATCCAGGATGGAAACATCGAAGGTACCGCCACCTAAGTCGAATACCAGGACCTTCATTTCCTTATCAGTCTTGTCGATACCGAAAGCCAAAGCTGCAGCTGTCGGTTCATTGATGATCCTTTCGACATCGAAACCAGCGATCTTGCCGGCATCCTTTGTTGCCTGACGCTGTGCATCGTTGAAGTATGCAGGAACTGTGATATCGGCCTTTGTGACCGGCTCACCGAGATACCCTT
>CADCPE010000035.1 GCA_902803275.1 uncultured Erysipelotrichaceae bacterium | reverse complement strand
GCTTTTATGAAAAGCACAGGAAAGACTGGCTTGAGTGCTTTGCCTACATCAGGGATAACTACGGCTATGACAAGTATCCAGGAGTCTGCCATATAATCCCCAACAGCGCACTCATGATCATGGCCATGTGCTATGGCGAGAATGATTTTTCAAAGACGCTGTGCATCCTTAATCAGGCTGGATGGGATACTGACTGCAACTGCGGCAATGTCGGAAGCATCATGGGTGCCCTGCTGGGCTTAAGGGGGATCGATGAGAAATGGATCCTGCCGATAAACGATACGGTCAACGCCTCCAGCTGCATCGGCTGTCTGAACATGCAGACGATCTCACAAAGTGCCGCAATGTTTACTGACCTTACCTATAAGCTTAAAGATATCGAACCGGAAAAAACGCCGCTTTTTTATCTTCCTTATGCGACCAAGGGGATCAGATGCGCCAAGGGAAGCATAGAAACCAAAAATGACAGGCTTTATGTCAGAAGCAAGGATATCTATGCCTACGGATATTATCTGGCCGACGATCTTTACGATGCCCGCTATGATCCGCAGTTTTCACCGATCATTCAGCCAAAGGACATCATAGAGATGGACATAGAATGCAAGGATAATGATTTTCAGTCCTATATCAAAGATTGTGAAGGAAAGGAATATGTCTCTTCTTTTCATGTTGATAAAAAGAGGACCTTATCCATCAGGGTACCCGAAGGAAAGAACCTCGTAGTGAATAGGGTTGGACTAATATCGAACAAAAACTATCAGATCCTGGATATACGGATCAAGAGAGATCCGCATCTGTATTATGATTTCTCAAACTATCCGCTCGATCACTATGGTCCAAGATATGAAGGTGATCATATGAACAATATCCGCGGTTTTGTGAAACACTCCGGAAACTGGGATATCGACGGCTCGCTTGTGGGGACCTGTGCTGAACACGGTCTGATCAGCAGCGGCATCCTGGGCAACAGATACAGCAGTGTCAGATGGAGCTTCATTCCTGAAAAAGGTGATGAACATCTCTTTGTTTTCAATATGAAGGGTTTTCTTGATTACTGGGCGATCGGCTTAAGGAAAAAGCAGCTGGTGCTCATAAGAAAAGACAAAAAGGTCAAGGTTATCAGAAAATATGAACTGGACTGGAAGAAGAACGTGAAACACGATCTTGAAATCAAAAGCGGAAAGGTGTTTTTTGATGGCAGGGAATACGATCTCAAGGGCATCGAGCTTTGCGATCTGTTCGGCTTTTATATCGGAAAAGATACAAAAAGCAGGACTTTAAGTATAAGGATCGATTGAAAACGCTTACTTGTATAAAGAATGAAATTACAGCTTCGATTTGTGTGCTACGGGCATTGAGTAGATGCTATAATTTTTTTGTATTTTAATGGATTGGAGATACGGTCTGTTAGAGCTCAGTTTCGGTTTTAGATTCCCTGTTGCAGGAATTTAAAATATAAAGAAAAAGGAGAGAAAGATGAAAAAATTATTAACTGTTTTGTTGTCATTATTCGTTGTCCTCGCCTTAGCCGGTTGTGCAGGTAACAACAACGGCGGCAATGAACCTGCTCCGACTGAAGACGACAACACTACCAAGATCGCAGTTCTGATGCCTTTCAGAGGCGACCAGTCTTACTGGGACACATTGGCTACTGCTGCTGATGAAGTAAATGCTGCTGACAATGGTATTACTGTTGATGTCTACGAGTGTGACCCTGCAGGCGCTGCTGATGAGTCAAACTGGATGAACTGGTATGACAACGTATGCGAAGAAGGCAAATATGACCTCGTCGTATCTGGTAACGAAACTTATGAAGGTTTCTTATACAAGGCTTGCGAAAAGTATCCAGATCAGAAATTCTACAACTTCGACTGCTCTAACGAACCAGAAGGTGGTCTCCCAGCTAACTGCTATGGCGCTACTTGGGCTCTTGATGACTTAGGTTATGTTGTAGGTGCTTTATCTGCAGCTGTTACTAAGACAGGTATCGTTGGTGTCGTTGTCGGTAAAGACTTCAACTTCATGAATCAGTTCATTTCCGGCTGGTGCCAGGTCTTAACTGAAAAAGATGTTAAGTATCTGATCTCTTATCCTGATTCATTCACTGATGCAGCTTTAGGTAAGGAAACAACTGCTGCCATGATCGAAAAAGGTGCAGACGTTATCTGGCAGGTTGCTGGTGGTTTAGGTAACGGTGTCATCGATGCTTGCTCTGAACATGAAGATGTATGGTGCATCGGTGTTGACCAGGACCAGTACTTACAGTTCAAGGATTCTAACCCTGCATGGGCAAACACAATCCTGACTTCTGCTTTAAAGAACACTAACGTTGCATTCAAGGCTGTATGTGATATGGTCAAGAACGGAACTTATGATGAAAAGATGGCTTTACAGCACAGAGAAGTTTGGGGTATTGCTTTAAACGGTGTTGGTATTGCTGAAAACGACTTCTATCTTGCTAACGTATCTGAGGAAGTAAGAAACGAGATCGCTGCTACATTAGCTAAGGTTGCTTCTGGTGAAGTTGAAGTTGTCGACTGTCTCGAATTCGCAGACTATGACACTGAATGGCCAGCAGTAAGAGATGCTAACCGTATCAGCTAATTAAAAGCTTATTTTTGGAAACTAAAGTTATGCTCTGTTTTTACAGGGCATAACTTTTAATTATTTTAGGGAAAGGAAAGCGATTATGGGGGATACCATTTTAAAACTGGATAAAGTAACCAAGGTTTATCCGAATGGCACTGTTGCAAACCGTGACATTAACATGGAATTCGAAAAAGGTGAGATCCACTCGATCGTCGGTGAAAACGGTGCGGGGAAATCCACACTGATGAAGATGATCTTCGGAATCGAAGCTCCGTCTTCCGGAACGATCACCTATAAAGGTGAAGAGAGACATTTCGCCAGTTCGATGGATGCGATCAAGGTTGGTATAGGCATGGTGCACCAGCACTTCATGCTGATACCGTCTTTCAGTGTTGTCGACAACATCGTCTTAGGTGATGAAACGACCAAAGGCATCTTCATCGATCAGAAGGAAGCAGTCAGGAAGACACAGGAATTATCGGACAAGTATAATTTCGAACTCGATGTTACTGCCAAGGTATCGACACTTTCTGTTGCCAAAAGACAGAAAGTCGAGATCCTCAAGACGCTTTACCGTAATGCCGAGCTGATCATCCTTGATGAGCCGACATCAGTCCTGACTCCGCAGGAAACGGAAAAACTGTTTGATCAGCTGCGCCAGTTCAAGGCTCAGGGTCATACCATCCTGTTTATTTCTCACAAGCTGGATGAAGTAAAGAAGATCTCTGACCGCATCTCTGTCATCAGAAACGGTGTATCAAAGGGTACATATCGAAATGAGGATCTGACCATGGAACAGCTGACGAACCTGATCATCGGACGTGACCTGGAAAACGATATGGACGAATACAAGACACATAAGGACTTCAATAATGAAAAAGCCCTGGTAGTCAGAAATCTGTTCATGGAACACAATGACAAACCGGTTCTTGATGATGTTTCTTTCGCTGTCAAAAGAGGCGAGATCCTGGGTGTTGCCGGTGTTGAAGGAAACGGACAGATCGATCTGGTCAAATGCATCAGCGGTCTGCAGAAGATCAAGTATTCCGGTTCGATCGAGATCAGCGGTGATGATGTGACGCAGTTCAACGTCAAGAAGCGCCGTGATGTTGGAATGGCTTATATACCGGAAGATCGAATGAACGACGGCATTGCCGGAGAACTTCCTATTTCTGATAACCTGATCTCTTCATATTTTGAAAGACAGGATATAAACAATAAACTCTTTATGGACGGCAAAGCGATCCAGGAACTTTCCAATGATCTGATCGACAAATTTGCCGTAAAGACGGATTCAGCCGAAACAAGCGTCAACTCCCTTTCCGGCGGAAATATTCAGAAAGTCGTCGTTGCCAGAGAATGGAACACATCGCCAAATCTGATGATCGCCGAACAGCCGACCCATGGCATCGATATCGGCAGTGCGGAATTCGTCCATCACAGACTGATCGATCTAAGGAATGAAGGCACAGGTATCCTGCTGGTATCTGCTGACCTCAATGAGGTCATGGATCTGTCTGACCGTATCATCGTCATGTTCAACGGAAAGATCGCTGCCTATTTCAAGGATGCCAACAACGTTACCGAGCAGGAACTCGGCATGTATATGCTCGGTGCCAAGGCTCAGACAAAAGAGGAGATCGGAGGTGCATTGAATGACTGATAAATCTTCAAAGTATTCAAAGAATTACAAGTTATCTATTACCAATCCGAAGATATTCGAAGCTCTTAAGCTGGTCATTTCGATCCTGATCGGTCTGGCTTTGACTTTCGTCATCCTCTGCTTTGTTTCAAAGGATCCGTTCAATGCGTTTATCACGATCCTTACCGGACCATTAAAGAAAACCAGATATATCGGCTCGGTCATTGAAAGCTTCATTCCGTATGCTTTCGCCGGACTGGCAGCCGGTGTACTGTTTAAATCCGGAGCTTTCAACCTCGGTGCTGAAGGTATCTTCATCATTTCCGGTGTTGCGATCGCAGCAGTTGCGGTTGCGGATATCACTTCAAGCTTTATCCTTCATCCGTTTATCTGCATCCTGGTCGGTGCTTTGGTCGGCGGTGTGCTCATGTGCATTCCTTCGCTTTTGAAGGCCAAGTTCAACACGAACGAAATGGTCGTTTCTCTGATGCTGAACTCCATCTATTCCGCCGTATCAGTATATATCGTCAGGACCTACATGCGTGATGTCGGTTCTCTGATCGCCACCAAGGAATACGCTGCTTCAGCACGTATCGGCTATCTATATGAACCGTTAAGAATCAATATCTGTCTGGTGATCCTGCTTATCTGCATGGTCATCCTCAGCGTGGTGCTGAAGAAGACCAGGCTTGGCTATCAGATCAGACTGGTAGGTACAAATCCGCAGTTCTCGGAGTATTCGGGCATCAATTCTTTCAAACTGTCCATAACGACAGCCCTGATTTCCGGTGTCCTCTGTGGTATCGGTGCTGCCTGCCATCTGCTTTCACAGACCGCCCAGTATCAGCCAGACAAGACGCTGTCCGGCATCGGCTTCTCAGGTATGCTGCTGGCAATGCTCGGTCACAACAATCCGATCGGCATCGTCATCGCTTCATTCTTTATCAAATATCTTGAAGAAGGAACAAAGGTCCTTTACTTCGTTGATACATCCGTACCTTCAGAGATCGTTTCGATCGTTGAAGGTGTGATCATCCTGCTGATTTCCTCACAGTATTTCCTAAGAGGATTCAGAGAGAGAAAACTGTTGAAGGAGGGTTTAGAGAAAGATGGAAAGTAGTATTTTTGCACAGATATTTACACTCAAATTTCTTCAGACCGTCATCCGTCTGGCTTCGCCGATCCTGTTTGCGTCGATCGCTTCATTTGTTGCCGCAAGCACAGGCATAACCAACATCGCTATTGAAGCCATCATGACTTTCGGCGCCCTTGCCGGTGTTTTGGGAAGCTATTTCACCGGAAACGCAGTAGCCGGTGTCATTATTGGCCTTGTTGTAGGCACTTTAAGCGCTCTGCTGATAGCGCTGTTCTCTATGAAACTTGGAGCTAACCCGATCCTGATCGGTATCGCTTTGAATACTTTTGCGGATGCCATCGCCATCTTCATCCTTTACACCGTTACCGGTCAGAAAGGTTCAAGTGCTTCTTTGATGACTCCTACGCTTGGTTCGCTGGATATTCCGATAATCAAGGATATCCCGGTCTTAGGCGATCTGCTTTCCGGACATTATATCCTGACATATGTCTGCTGGATAATTCTGATCGTGTTATTCATCATGATGTACAAGACCCCGTTAGGCATGCGCATGAGAGCCTGTGGCCTTAATGAAGATTCCGCAAGAACAGCCGGTGTCAACGTCAACAGGCTGCGTGTACTTGCCCTGATCCTTTCCGGTGTCTTTGCGGCATTCGGTGGCGTGTATCTGTCGCTCAACTATGTAAAAGCCTTCTCTAAAGGAATGGTTTCCGGACAGGGCTGGATGGG
>CADCPE010000034.1 GCA_902803275.1 uncultured Erysipelotrichaceae bacterium | reverse complement strand
GCCTATAAAGCATCAGGAGCTGACTTCATGATCACGATCGGTGGCGGATCATCAATGGATACAGGCAAGGGTATCGGCATCATCATCAACAACCCTGAATTCTATGATGTCAGATCTCTTGAAGGCCTTTCACCTACAAAGAACAGGACAGTCTTTACGATCGCTGTTCCGACGACCGGCGGTACCGGAGCCGAATCAACTATCAACTATGTCGTTACCGATGTAGAAAAGAGAAGGAAATTCGTCTGCGTAGACCCTAACGATATCCCTGATATCGCAATAGTTGACCCTGATATGATGGCTTCAATGCCGAAGGGACTTACAGCTTCTACAGGTATGGATGCTCTTACCCACGCGATCGAAGGCTATACAACCAAAGCCGCCTGGGAACTGGCTGATGTGCTCAACCTGGAAGCAATTCAGCTGATCGCCAAGAACCTGAGAAAGGCTGTTGAAAACGATCCAGACGGAAGAGAAGGAATGGCTCTGGCACAGTATGTTACCGCCATGGCATATTCAAATGTCGGTTTGGGAATCGCTCACTCAATGGCTCACACATTGGGTGCTGTCTATGACACGCCTCACGGTGTTGCCTGCGCAATGATGCTTCCGATCGTTATGGAATTCAACCAGGAATATACCGGTGAGAAATTCAAAGCCATTGCTGAAGCGTTCGGTGTTGATACGACAGGCATGAGCCAGGCTGAATACCGCAAGGCAGCTATCGATGCAGTAAGACAGCTTTCAGTCGATGTTGGAATTCCAACCAAACTGGAGAAGCTGAAGGAAGAAGATCTGCCGTTCTTGTGCGAATCTGCAGCAGCAGATGCCTGCGCACCGGGAAATCCTAGACCGGCAACTATCGAACAGTTTGAAGAAATGTTCAGAAAACTGATGTAATAATCATTAAATTGAAACATGCAGGACGGGTCATGACCCGTCTTTTTTCTTTGCTGTGTCCTATTGTAAGCGCTTAAGCAAGTGCTATAATATTTATATGGAGTAGGGGGATTTATTCTAGAATGATTAAACACTTAAGAATCGATAATAGACTGATTCATGGTCAGGTTGCTGTAACCTGGATGAATGCAATTGGCGCTGACAAGATCATCGTATGCAATGATAAAGTTGCAGCTGATCCAATTCAGAAGATGGCTTTACCTATGGCTGCCAGAGGAAATACAGTTTATGTATTCTCGGTTGAAGAAACGATCAACTATGCCAAAGAACATCCTGAAGAGACAATGTTTGTAATTGCCAAGTTCCCATCTGATGCTTTGGCAATTCTGGAATCAGGCGTTGAAGTTGCAGAAGTAAACGTTGGTAATGCTGCACCTATTCAGGGAACAACCTATAAGATGGTTACAAAGTCAATTGCCGTTACTGAAGATGACGCCAAGATCTACAGACAGATTGCTGATCTGCGCGGTGGCGTTCTGAACAGCAGACTGACGACCATGAACGAAACAGAAAACTTCCTTGAGCTGTTAGGAAAGAACGGCTTATAATAAGCACCTGTTAATTGAAAAAAAACGGTCTGTATCAAACAGACCGTTTTTTTGTGTTCTTATCAGCTTCTGAAATTATTTGTATATATATCCGCTTACCGGAAGTGAATACAGATCGGAATCATTTTCGATGAGCTGATATCGATCACCGGTATAGTTGTCCATTACTCCATATTCCACTCTATAAACCTCGCCGGTCTCAGTATCATAGTAACGATCATAGCCCAAAGTAGAATCAGAATATGCCTGAGAAATCCTGTCATATGCAGCCTGACGCTGATTCCAGCCGTCAGTAATTATCTGCGAAGTCTGCTGCATGATCTGGTTGACCTGCTGGGCAGTTTCGAAGGAGATCTGCTGATTCTGTGCAGCGCTCTTGAGCCACGAGTCAGTGTATTGGATGCTGTTGAGGATGCTGGTCAGAACGCCCTGATACTCTGCAAGCATGCCATACGGCGCACAGATGCCGCTGATGTTGTAGACGATATAGAAACCGCAGTCATATCCCGGATCCATCATTGACAGACCGTTGGTAAAGCATCCGTTAAAGAGCCCTTCGGATCTTTGCTGAGAGAGTCCTTCCGTGTATTCGGCATGGATCAGTTTGTTGTCGATGGCGATCGATGAATAGGAATCATCGACATCCCATGATTCTATCTTCTGGAAATCCTTGATCAATGGAAAATCAAATCCCGAGAAAGTCGGATCATATTTGGCGATCCAGTCGATATAATCCATGTAGTCTTCAAAGTATTCTTCCATCGTAGCTGAACTGTTTACGACCATGGCGGATGTTGGACCGTAAAGATAGTTGTCACCGGTAAGGTTGTAGCAGTATTCATAGTATTCCTTGGCCCGATCGCTTTTAAGGATGCCTGTAGTAGAGATCGTTGTGAATACCTGCAGAGCCGGTTCAGCCGGATCGTATAATCTGATCCAAAGATACCAGTCGGCACCGCCGACGGTGATATTCCAGTTTTCCGGAATGGTTACGGAAAAGATATTGTCGAAATTGCGTGAGATCATTTTACCGGACAGATCAACAGCCTTGGTGGGGACGATCCTGTCGGCGATCATTTCATCCTGTTTTTGAGCAGCGTTGCCGCTGCCGTTTCCTGTGCCGGAGCCTGATGCAGGAGAAGAACAGGCACACAGGATAAAAAGCGAGATCAAGAAGATAATAAGCTTTTTCATTGAATCCTCCTTTGAAGTGTTATTCATCTTATTTATAGAATAAGTATATCAAATCAGATCCTTATCATCTTCAGGCAGAAAAAAGACAGAAGTGTAATTCTGTCTTTTATGATCCTAGATTGTTTTTAATGTTTCGATTATTTTTTCTTTGGTCTTTCTTGTGAGCGTATCAGTGAACATTTCATAAGTTATGAATTCAAAGTCCAATGGCAGGATATAAGGTCCATAGCCATTTGAATAACTTACCAGCATCTCCTTATCAAGATCGATGTAGTTCATATAGCGGGAGAAGATCTCATTCGGATAGAAAATGATCTTCACACTGCCCAGATCAAGCGCCCCGACATAGGCTCTGTCGTTGAGCTTGCCGAAGATCTTGTTGCTGGAATCTTCGAGTTTGGCTCTCTGTTCCTGGCCGAGCCTGATCGTTTCCTTTTCCCTGTCAGAGAGATCGGTTCTGATCTTGGAAAGGTCGATCGGTGTAAATTCGTGCTCATAAGGAATGGTGACGGTTTTATAGTCCAGTTTAAGTGGAACTTTTTTACTTTCTTCATTCAGCAGCTTGTCAATATCCTTAAGCAGATCGCTGCCGAGTTTCTCCACATCTTCATAACTCTGACCCTGCCTGACAAATCGTGAAGAGATATCGCCTGCTGCACCCTGAAGGAAGCTGAAATCGGTGTGCGGATAGGTTTCCTCGAGTTTTCTTAAGACATATCCCGGATATTCAGCTGAGAAATACGGAACATTCGCGAACAGAATTGTCGGATGGCAGTTATAGTAGACGATATTCAGGAAATTGTTTTCCTTTTCAAAGAATCTGATCAGACACAGATATTCGTTGTTTTCTTCATGACCGGAAATACGCGATCTGCCTACAGCCGTAGTGTGAAGTTTCTGGTATGAGGAACTGACATCTTCCAGTTCGCGATATTCCATGGTGATTATTTCCCTGCACAGCAAGTCGGTAAGATATTCGACGTATTTCGGATTTCTGACACTGTTGGCATAGTGGGTATGAGTCGTCGAAGTTATGACATTGATACGCTCATCTTTATAATGATCACGCAGATAGTTCTCCAGAATATTGCGGTGTTCAAGATCGAAGGCCAATAGGTCCATGGACAAATGAATGATCCAGTTTTCCTCATTTTTGAAAGAAAGGACTCTGGCATAAAGATGATCGTGGAATTCGCTCAGTTCTTCGACCTGACATGAGTGTCCGCATTGGGTCGTAGGAAACGGCGCTTCAATATTGATTTTTTTGAATGAATACTGCATAGATTTCCCCCTAAATCAGTTTGAAATGTTTGAATGCCTTGTACAGGCCGTCATTGTCAATGTCATCTGTTACATAATCTGCAGCTTCCTTTACGAAATCCGGTGCGTTGCCCATGGCTACGCCGATACCGCAGTGCTTCAGCATGTCTATGTCGTTGTCCCCGTCACCAAAGCCGATCGTTTCTTTCAGCGGGATGTCGAGGATCTCAAGCGTCTTAATGATACCGTTGCTTTTGCATCCGCCCTTCTGTACGATGTCGACAGCCCCGGCATGCCAGTAGGTGACTTCAGCTTCGTCTTTCATGCTGTTAAGGAAAGCCAGTTCATCCTCATTGTCATAGAAGGCTGATGCCATATAGAAGTTTTCGCCGTGATATTCCTTTACCGGCGGTATATGTGATGAAACAGCATTCTGGACTCTTCTGATGGTCTCATTTTCAAAATTGAGGATCAGTTCTTCGTTGTTTGCCAGATAGATCGGCTGTTTCTTGTTTATATAGATATCGAGAATCCTCTGTTTAAGATTTCCGCTGATCGGATTCTCATAAAGGATATTCCCTCTACTGTCTAAAACGATCTGTCCGTTGCACAGGACCATGCCGTCAACATTCAGTCTGCTCAGATCAAACTGCTTAAACTCGGACTTGGCTCTGCCGGTACAAAGAAAAACCAGTATACCGTTGGCCCTTGCCTGATCGATAGCTTCGATCGCCGAATCAGGAAAATCGTGCTGAGCATGAGAAAACAGTGTCCCGTCGAAATCGATAAACAGTGCCTTTATCACATCTTTCATCCTAGATTAATTATATTGTAAAATGAGAATGACAAGAAGATTAATAATGGTTTTGTTTCATTAGAAAGAAGGATAATTATGATCAATGTAGGCATTATTGGTTCCGGTTTCATCGTTCCGCATTTTATTGATGCGGTCAAGGTGGTCAAGGGCTATCACATCAGAGCCATCGGCGGAAGAAATGAGAAGGCGATCAGCGAACTGAAGCAGCGCTATGACATCGATTACTGTACGACCAACAACGATGACATATACAGCGACCCGAAGATCGATGCGATCTATGTGGCCCTTCCTAACGGTCTTCACTACGAGACAGGAAAGAAGGCTCTGCTGGCTGATAAACACGTCATCATGGAGAAGCCGTTCACGGTAACTTATGATCAGGCCAAGGAACTGATCGATCTTGCCAGAAAGAAAAAGAAGATCATCTTTGATGCGGTGACACTGCTGCACAAGCCGAACTTTGAGAAAGTCAGAGAACTGATCCCTGAAGTCGGCGAGATCAAGATGGTCAACCTGAACTTTTCACAGTACTCTTCAAGATATGACCGCCTGCTTAAAGGAATCATCCTTCCGGCTTTCGACTATAAGATGGCCGGTGGCGCTTTAATGGATCTGGGGATCTACAACATCAATTTCGTAGTAGGTCTGTTCGGCTCACCTAAGAAAGTTCAATATTTCCCTAACATGTACAAGAAGGTCGATACTTCAGGAGTACTGGTTATGGACTATGGAAAATTCAAGGTTAATGCCATAAGCGCAAAAGACTGTCGTGCGCCAAACTACTTCTGCATCCAGGGAGATAAGGGCTATATCAGATCTGATGAAGCCAGCAGCGTGATAGCCCATATAACTTTCACGGACAATTCCGGCAAGAGCAGGAGTTTTGCCCTGAACAGGCATGACGAACTTCCACATTATCACGAATATGATGTGCTTAAGAAGATGATCAACGCCAATGATCTTAAGAAAGCACAGGAGCTGAACAAGCTGACCCTCAAGACGATCAGAGTTCTTGAAGACAGCCTGCATTCAGGGAATATCTATTTCAAATAAACAAGAAGGGAAAACAGCAGATGGTTATCCTTGTTGAAGGGCTGATCGCGATAGTTTTATTTACGATGATCGTCATACCCGCCACCATCAGAAATCCACTGACGGCTTTAAGCGATTATCCGCCGCAGATAGTCAGAAGATGCGTGGAACTGGGTATCGTGCCTGAAAGAGAAAAAAGATTCTCTGCGATGGATCTGATACGCAAGGGAGTGGCTGTCGTCGTGTTTATTGTGCTGTTCGCCCTAATCATAAAGAAGGTCAACAAGGCCAACACTTTCCTTGAAGGTTTCACAATCTCATATATCATCTGGCTGATCATTGCCTGGTATGATGCACTGATCGTTGACTGTCTGTGGTTCTGTCATTCAAAAAAAGTCCGGATTCCCGGAACTGAAGATATGAAAGAATATCAGGATTACGGTTTTCATATCAGACAGTCACTGATCGGATCTCTGATAGGACTGCCGGCCTGTTTGGCGATCGGAGCAATAGTATCTGTGATCTAAAAAAAGCTCATTTGAGCTTTTTTAGTATTCATTTTTCGTTTTGACGATCAGGGAGACTATACAGATGATCATTCCGATAAAGGTTACGGCTGCTGCCGCATAACTTCCGTAAAGTGTCATGCCGCTCATTTTTTCGATGTTGGCATATATCGGCATCATGATCGTCAGGGCTGCAAGCATCGCCGCCAGTATGATGAGTCTGCTTCTGGAGAAGTTCATAGCCATCCAGACGAAGATGTTTTCTCTTTTGACCGGTTTCCAGTCGACCGCTTCAGGCAATGTATAGAAGAACTTTACTCTGAACAGGATCATGACAGATATGAACAGAACCAAGAAAACAACAAGAGCTGTTACATAGTTAAGAGAAAAAAACGATGTCGCCGCAAAAGCCACGATAAAGCACAACGGCAGCATTGACTGATAGATCGTATATGTCTTTACATCTGAGGAAGTCAGGATATAGCCCTTCCTGGTGAAGATGTCATAGAAGATCGTTCCTCTTTTTGGATCCTGATAGATGCTTAATCCTGTCAGGTCTCTGGCTTTGATAATTTTTCTTTCTGGCATAAATGTGTTTCCTTTACCACTATCAATTATACTCTATTTGTTGTGCTAGAATTGAAAGTAGATAAGGAGTTATAGAAAATGATAATTCAAAGTACCAGAGTTTATATTGCTTCAACACTGATGAGTGCACAGATCGAGATCGAAGATGGAGCAATCAAAGCAGTCTACCCATATAATGAGAAACCGGTCGATAAGGATTACGGAGATAAAAGAATCGTCCCGGGTTTCTATGATGTCCATACCCATGGTTTTCATGGCTATGATGCGACAGCCGGAGGAAAAGACGGTCTGAGAGAATGGGCCAGATATCTTCCAAGCGAAGGAGTCTGCGGTTTCTGTCCGACGACTTTAACGCAGTCCCACGATACACTCAAGAAGGCCGTCAAGGAGATCGGCGAAGTTAAGAAGGAAGAACCTGCAGGAGCAGAGATCCTCGGCATTCACTTTGAAGGACCGTATCTTGATGTAAAGTACAAGGGTGCTCAGCCTGAAGAATACATCGTCAAGGGGACAGTTGAAGAATTCAAGGAATATCAGGAAGCCAGCGGCAACATCATCAGAATAATCACTCTGGCTCCTGAACACGATGAGGATTTTGCGCTGATCAGATACTGTGCCAAGACCGGTGTCTGCGCTTCTATCGGCCATACCGATACGACCTACGATATCGCCATGATGGCTTTGGCCAATGGCGCAAAAGGATTTACCCATACATACAACGGCATGACTGCCCTGGGCCATCGTGAAAACGGCGCTGTAGGTGCAGCTTTCAGAAGCCATGACACCTTTGCGGAAGCGATCTGCGATGGCAACCATTCAACCTTGGCAGCCTTGAACATCTTCTTCAGAGAAAAGCAGGGCTATGGCGTCATGGTCACCGATTCGCTTATGTGCAAAGGCTATCCAGTCGGTTCGGTCTTTGATTTCGGCGG
>CADCPE010000033.1 GCA_902803275.1 uncultured Erysipelotrichaceae bacterium | reverse complement strand
TCGCTGATATCATAGTGTTCCTTTAGGAGCAGAAGATCTCTGTTCAACGTGGCTGGATTGCAGGAAACATAGATTATCTTTCTCGTTTTCAGTTCTATAAATGTATCGATCAGTTCCTTTGAGATCCCTTTTCTTGGCGGATCTACAACGACGATGTCTTTGTCCTTTATGTATCCATCCATTTTTTTGGAAGCATCAGCGCAGATGAATGATACATTGTTCATATGATTCAGTTTTGCATTATCGCGCGCATTTTCGATCGCCTTTTCGACTATTTCAACCCCTGTTGCTTGCTTGACATATCTTGCAAGATATAGAGTTATCGTACCGATACCGCAGTAAAGATCCAGAAGAGACTCATCCCCTTTCAGATCAGCCATTTCTCTTATTTTTGCATAAAGCTTAAGCATCATATCGTGATTGACCTGATAGAAAGATTTAAGAGCTATCTTCACTTTCAATCCGTCATATTCATCAAAGATATGATCTCTTCCATACAGAAGCTTCTCTTTTTCGCCTAAAATCACGTTTGTCTTTTCGTTATTGAGATTGAGGATTATCGATCTGATTTCCGGATACTTTTCAATTATCCTCTTATTCACTTCATCGAGATCGATATCAAAAGTATTGACGATATATCCAAGCATTATCTCGTTGCTGCCCTGGGCATGTTTGATCAGGATATGGCGAAAATACTTGTCAAGATCCTTATCGGTCAGCAGTCTTTTAAGATCTTTGATGATGCTGTTTGCTTTTGCTGATTCAATGAGACAGTCATCGAATTCAACGATATCATTGGAAAACTTGCGGTAGAAGCCCATTTTCCCTTCTCTTACAGGAATCTGAACCTTATTGCGGTAATGATAAGGAGAATCATCTTTGATGATATCTCTGACTGTAAAATCCTTAAAAGTATTGATCAGCACTTCTTTTTTAAGTACCAGCTGATGATCGTAATCGATATATCGATAATCACATCCTCCGCATTTATAAGAAACGGGACAATCGCTTTCAACACGATAAGGTGATCGTTCGATGAGCCTGTCGATGATTCCGAATGAATAGTTCTTCTTTTCGGCAATTATCTTTACATCGGCTACTTCATCTTTGATCATGCCTTTGACGAAAATGACCAGATCATCAGCTCTGGCTATTCCGTGTCCATCGACGGACATATCTATACATCTGCATCTAACAATATCGTTCTTCATGATTTAAAAAACTTCATGTTGCCATGAAGTTTTACTGATCTGATGTATCTGCTTCTGTTTCATCAATTCCCGGTTCAACACTGTCTGTTTGCGGAGTCAAACCTTCGAGCTCTGCAGCCAGTGCCGGATCCTTAGGCTGAGCCAGATTGTCTATCTCGTAGGTCTCTTCATTGGAATTCTTGTGAAGCAGTTTATACTGTCGCGGATTTGCTGAACCGATCGGGCTGGCTTCAGGAGAAGTATAGACATTGATCTGCAGATCATACATCTTTTTGCCTGAGGTTGATGTAAAGTAAGTAGAAATCGGCAGTTTTGAATTTACTTTGGTGTAGGCATTTGTCAAGATTGAATCGACCTGAGCTTCGCTTAAGCTGTCATTGGTGTCGATATAGATCTTAAGCTGCCCTTCTGAACATATGACTTCAACGCTGTCTAGAGAGCCTATTGTTTCCAGTTCACTTTTCAGTGAAGAGACATGTTCCTGTGTGATGGCAGGATCAAGATCTCCTTCAAATCTGGAACCGTCTCTAGGCGTTCCGGTATGTAAAGCGGAAATGCCCAGAATTCCAAGGAAAATCAAAATCGGAATTGCAATTATGATAAGACCTGCAATCAGTACGATAGCAGAACGGGAAAGCTTCTTCTTTTCCCTGATCTTTTTCTCTTTTATCTTTTTCTCTTTTTTAATTTCACTCATAAAAAATCTCCATCTATTATATTAGCATAATTTATAATAGAGCCTCAAACTCATCTTCCGATAGTGTGGCAACACCGAGCTGATTGGCCTTGTCCAGTTTGGAACCGGCTTCAGCACCGTATATTACATAATCCGTCTTCTTTGATACCGATCCCGCAACATTGGCACCGAGATTTTCCAGTAAAGCAGTTGCCTCATTTCTGGTAAACCTCTGCAGGGTTCCGGTCAGTACGACTGTCTTTCCTGTAAATACGGATTCATTTGAAACGGAATTATCGATATAATCCATATTTACCCCGAAGATCTTTAACTGTCTGATCATTTCGACATTTGAATCTTCATTGAAGAAATCTCTGATATATTCTGCAGTGGTTGGACCGATATCCTTGATGTTGCTGAGTTCTTCAACAGAGGCGTTCATGAAGTCATCCATGTTTCTGAAACGTGCTGCAAGTATTTTGGCCGCTTTTTCACCGACCTGTCTGATGCCCAAACCGTAGATCAGCCTTTCAAGAGAATTGGCTTTGGAATTTTCGATGGCTTCGATCAGATTGTCATATGACTTCTGGGCAAATTTATCGAGCGCAAGGATCTCATCCTTGCGATTATGCAGTTTATATATATCTTCAAAACTGCTGATCAGACCAGCTTCCAGGAAGGTCTCAACTCTTTTTTCACCTAAGCCGTCAATATTCATTGCGTTTCTTTCGGTAAAGTGAGAGATGGAATACACCAATCTGGCCTTGCATTCGCTGTTTACGCAATAGTGTGCAGCTTCATCCGCAAAACGATAAAGCTTGCCTCCGCATACCGGACAGGTATCAGGGAATATGAATGGTTTCTGTGAACCATCTCTTGCCTCTTTTATCGATCTTACAACTTCAGGAATGATGTCACCGGCTTTTCTTACAACGACAGTATCGCCGATCCTGATATCCTTGTCCTTTATGTTGTCTTCATTATGGAGCGTCGCATAGCCTACAGTAGTTCCGGCGATCTTTTTAGGCGTCAATCGGGCATTAGGAGTGCATTTTCCTGTCCTGCCAACCGTAATAAAAATATCTTCGATTATTGTTTTTACTTCTTCGGCCGGGAATTTGTAGGCTATTGCCCATTTAGGGATTCGGGAAGTAAAACCGAGCTTTTTCTGCAGATCATAGGAATTGACTTTTATGACCATTCCATCGATCTCATAAGGAAGATCGTTCCTTATTTTGCCTGTTTCTTCGATAAAGCTGATCACATCTTCTATGTTGTTGAATAAAGATGTCGTATCATTGACGATAAAGCCAAGTTTTCTGGCATATTGCAAAGATCCGTAATGTGTATCGGAATTCACATCATCAGGAACGTGATACCAGAAACCGTCAAGGCCTCTGGAAGCGCAGATCCTCGAGTCGAGCTGTCTGATGGATCCTGCTGCCGCATTGCGCGGATTGGCGAATTCCTCTTCGCCGTTCTGTCTTCTTTCCCTGTTGACACGGTTGAATGAAGACTTTGGCATGTAGACTTCGCCGCGGATATCGTAATGCTGCTTATAAGGTATCGACATCGGAATGCTTTGGATCGTGCGTACGTTGCTGGTGACATCCTCGCCTGTAACGCCGTCTCCTCTGGTCACGGCCTGTTTAAAAAGACCGTCTTCATAGATCAAGGACATTGCCAATCCGTCGATCTTGTATTCGGCACAGTATTCTACCGGTCCATAGACATCAGTTATCTTCTTGGACCATTCTCTTAATTCGTCATAGGAAAACACATCGCCTAAAGAAAGCATAGGCTTGCTGTGATTGATTTTTTTGAATTCACTCAATATCTCAAAGCCGACTCTCTGAGTCGGTGAATTCGGATCGTTAAGCTCAGGA
>CADCPE010000032.1 GCA_902803275.1 uncultured Erysipelotrichaceae bacterium | reverse complement strand
TGCCTTGAAGGGCACAAGGAAAACTGCCGCAACGCCAAGGGTGTAGGTGTAAACCGCGATGGCGCTTTCGCTGAATATCTTGTCATCCCTTATGTCAATGTCTGGAAGACCAGGGAAAGCATCGACAGGGAACTCTACGCGATCTTTGATCCGTATGGCAACGCCACCCATACCGCGCTGACTTACGATGTGCTCGGTGAAGATGTTCTGATCACCGGTGCCGGACCGATCGGCTGTATGGCTGCCGCGATCGTGAGATTTTCCGGTGCTAGACATGTGGTCGTAACGGACTTTAACGATTACAGACTCAATCTGGCCAAAGAGCTTGGCGCAACCAGAACCGTCAATCTCAAGAATGAAAAACTTGAAGACGTCATGAAGCAGATCGGTATGTCAGAAGGATTCGATGTCGGTCTTGAAATGTCAGGTTCTCCTGCGGCCTTGAACCAGATGATCCACAACATGAAAAACGGCGGCAATATCGCCCTGCTCGGGCTGCTTCCGGATACTACCGAAGTGGATATGGAAAAAGTGATATTCTCCGGTCTCAATCTCAAGGGCATCTACGGCCGCAAGGTCTGGGATACCTGGTATAAAATGACGACCATGATCGAAGCCGGACTCGATATCTCCAAGATCATCACTCATCGTTTCGATATAACAGACTATCAGAAAGGCTTTGATGCCATGCTTTCGGGCAATTCCGGAAAAGTCATCCTTGACTGGAGCAATATAGATAAGGTGGAACAGTTATGAACAGAAAAGAAACATTGAAATACTATGCCGATACGATCGAAGAAATAAAGGATGCCGGTCTTTTCAAGGCCGAAGCTGCTTTTGTTTCTCCACAAGGCGCCTACATCGAAATGGAGAACGGCGAAAAGCTGCTCAACATGTGTGCCAACAACTACCTTGGCCTTGGCAACAACAGAAGACTTATCGAAGCCGCCAAGAAGACCTATGATGAAAAAGGCTATGGCCTGGCTTCTGTCAGATTCATCTGCGGTACCCAGGATATCCATAAGACCCTGGAAAGAAAGATCTCACAGTTTCTGAAGACCGAAGATACGATCCTTTACTCATCCTGCTTTGATGCCAACGGCGGACTTTTTGAAACGCTGCTCAGCGAACAGGATGCGATCATATCTGATGAACTCAATCACGCTTCGATAATCGA
This sequence comes from uncultured Erysipelotrichaceae bacterium, assembly GCA_902803275.1. Taxonomy (GTDB): domain Bacteria; phylum Bacillota_I; class Bacilli_A; order Erysipelotrichales; family Erysipelotrichaceae; genus Colivicinus. The sequence goes on along the minus strand of CADCPE010000032.1, from coordinate 1,094 downwards.
TGGTGTCAGGCTGTGCAAGGCTAAGCGCTACCGCTACAAGAACAACGACATGGCCGACTTGAAAGAAAAGCTGATCGAAGCCGACAGTAATGGCGCAAGGATCAAGATGATCGCAACTGACGGCGTCTTCTCCATGGATGGCATCATCTGCAATCTTAAAGGGATCTGCGATCTGGCTGACGAATTCGGAGCGCTCGTCATGGTTGATGATTCCCATGCGGCGGGCTTTATCGGCGAAAACGGCGGAGGATCTGTCGAGTATTGCGGTGTTCAGGGCCGTGTCGACGTGATCACCGGCACCTTGGGCAAGGCGCTTGGCGGCGCATCAGGCGGATATACTTCCGGCAGAAAAGAGATCATCGATCTGCTGCGTCAAAGAAGCAGACCATATCTTTTCTCCAACACGCTGGCTCCGGCTATCGCAGGTGCAAGTATCGAACTGCTGGACATGCTTGCAGAGAGCAGCGATCTGAGGAAGCACCTCATGGAACTCACCGCCTATTATCGAAACAAGCTGAAGGAAAACGAATTCGATATCATCGAAGGAACTCATCCGATCGTACCGATCATGCTGTACGATGAAAAGACTGCTGGCGAATTTGCGAAGAAGATGAGAGAGAAAGGCATCTACGTCGTAGCCTTCTCTTATCCGGTCGTTCCAAAAGGAAAGGCCCGTATCCGCACTCAGGTCTGTGCAAACCACAGCAAGGAAGATATCGACAAAGTCATCGATTGTCTCATCAAAACAAGAGAAGAACTGAAACAGGGCTGATCTTGTATAGATATCTGTAATATACGCAAAAAATCTTGATTGTATATATCATATGGAACTGCTGTATCTGTTTTTGATATTCCTGAGCGTAATAGTGGCCTTGCTATTCAAGAGGCCTCTTTATCAGGCGGTTCTGTGTGCTCTGGCAGTATGCTGCGTCCTGTTTAGAATACCTTTATTAAAGGCTTTTGAACTTATATTAAAAGTGCCTGTTCAATGGAATCTGTCTTCCACGCTGGTTTCGCTTTATCTGATCGTGCTTCTGCAGCACATCCTTGAAAAGCGCGATCAGCTCTTTCTGGCACAGAAGGACCTGGATTCC
>CADCPE010000031.1 GCA_902803275.1 uncultured Erysipelotrichaceae bacterium | reverse complement strand
TGGCAAAAGCCGGTCCTGTAGGCAGTGTCCTGGGTCTTATAATCGGTGCTTTGATCATGCTGATAATGAGCAGGAACTACTATTACCTGATGCAGATCCATCCGGATGGCGGAGGAGCCTATACCTATGTCAAGGAACAGTTTGGTCATGACCACGGTTTTCTGACGGGATGGTTCTTATCTCTGGTATATCTGGCCATCTTATGGGCCAATGCGACAGCCATTCCTCTGTTTGTACGTAATTTCGTCGGTGATATGTTCATGTTCGGCCGCATGTATACACTTTTCGGCTATGATGTATACTTTGGTGAAACTGCTTTGACGATCGTTTCGATCCTGCTGATAGCCGTTCTGTGCTACAGAGGAAAGAGACTTTCCCAGATCATCATGACGATGCTGGTGGCCGTTTTTACCTGTGGTATCTTTGCGGTATTCGTCAGCGGTTTGCTGGGAAATAAGAACGGCATCAAACCGGATTTTGTACCGGACACAAACGCTCTGTCACAGATCATCAATATCGCCGTCATCTCCCCGTGGGCTTTCATCGGCTTTGAAAGCATCTCTCACAGTGTCGGTGAATTCTCTTTCAAGGGAAGCAGAATCTTCCGCATGCTGGTGATCTCGGTCATCGGTACGACACTTTTATATATTTTTATAATCGTGCTTTCCGTAACGGCTTATCCTGCCCAATACGGTTCATGGCTTGAATACATCAGAGATCTTGGAAATAATTCCGGGATCAGCGCTTTCCCGGCGTTCTATGCCGCTCATCATTATCTCGGTAATTTCGGTGTGAGTGTTCTGATGATCTCACTGGTCGCTTTGATAACCACATCTCTGATCGGCAATATGACAGCTTTGAGCCATCTCTTCTATACTTTGGGAGAGGATGGCATCCTTCCTGAAAGCTTCGGTAAACTCAATGGATTTGGCGCACCAGGCAAAGCCATCGTTCTGATCGCTGCCTTATCACTGATCATGCCTTTTGTCGGCAGGACGGCTATCGGCTGGATCGTCGATGTCACTACTCTTGGTGCGACGCTGATCTATGGCTTCGTCTCGGCTGTGGCCTACAAGACGGCAGAAGCAAGAGGAGACAGAACGGAAAAGACCTGCGGTCTGGTAGGCTTTGTCATGATGCTGCTCTTCGGCCTTTATATCCTGGTTCCAAGTTTTGTGACGGTAAGTTCTTTGGAGAAAGAGACCTATTTCCTGTTCATCTTATGGAGCGTCCTGGGTTTCCTGTATTTCCGTTATATACTTTCTCATGATAAAAAGAAAAAGTTTGGAAATTCGATCATCGTCTGGGTAGCTTTGCTGTCACTGGTGCTGGTCATTTCCTTGATCTGGATGAGACAGTCCATGATCGCTTCGAATCATACCATGCTTGATAATGTAGCGGATTACTATGCCCAACACAGTGATCCTGACAGGCGCAGTGATGAAAGCTATATCCAGGAACAGATCATGAAGATGGAAGAGGATGACAGCCGGACCGTACTGATGGGCTTCGGCATGTTTGCGTTCGCGATCATCGTCATGTTCTCGAATTATTCATACATGAACAAGAGGACGAAAGAGAGCGAGATGATCGCAATGATCGACCCGATGACAGGTGTCAAAAGCAAGCACGCCTATCTGATGAAAGAAAAGGATTTCAATGATGAGATCGCCGATAAGAATGCTCCGGAATTTGCGGTCGTTGTCTGTGACGTCAATGGTCTTAAGAAGATCAACGATACCTTGGGACATAAGGCAGGCGATGAACTTATCTGTCATGCCTCGTCTTTGATCTGCGATATCTTCAAGCATTCGCCGCTCTATCGTGTCGGTGGTGATGAATTCGTTGCCATACTGCAGAATCACGATTATGAATCGCGAAAGGAACTGATGCTCAGACTGCATAATATCTCCGTTGAACATATCTCCAGCGAAGAAGTCGTTGTTTCCGGTGGCATGAGCGAATACAAACCAGACGAAGATTTCTCTTTCCACGACGTCTTCCAGCGGGCTGATCAGCTGATGTATGCCGAGAAGCAGCTTTTGAAAGGACTTGGTTCCATAACCAGAGATGAAAATCCGGAGGAAGAAGTCCAGGAAAACGTTTCAGTTCTTGAACTGAGAAGACAGATCCTCATCGTTGAAGATGAACCGATCAATCAGGCATTGCTTGGCAATATCCTTGAAG
>CADCPE010000030.1 GCA_902803275.1 uncultured Erysipelotrichaceae bacterium | reverse complement strand
TGCCATGCATAAAGCGATCTTGTTTTCAGACGAGTTATAATATTTTTAAATAATGAAAGGTAAGGGACAAACGGATGCTTACTGTCACCGATTATGATTACAATATCAATTACCGTAAACTGAACAACGACCGAAATGTCTTTCACAATGCGCTCAAGTATGTGCTCATGGGAGAAAAACGGTTCCATGTAGAAGGGGAAGGCTATGATTATGATCTTGTCTATGAAGACAATGATGTAAGAGCCAAAAAGGATCCAGCTTTTCCGGACAGTGATTTCTTTTTAAGCGAGATGCTTTATCCGCCGTATTATTTCTATGACGAAAACGATCTGAGCAAGATCAACATGTACCTGCTGGAGGGTTTTGATGAAATATTCTTTGAAGAAACAAACGAATATACAGCGGTCATTGCAGGCCTGGCATTAAAAAACACAAAGATGCAGGTGACATGCAGAAACGCAAACATGCACCTGTTCCCGTGGCTAAACGGAAAAGTAAAATTTGCCGGTAAGCCACAGACCGATAATTGTCTGTATGTTCAGCACGAACATTACCCTTATTTTGAAGATCCGCAGAGATACAGCACCTTCGATCTGTTCCATTCACTGTTTATCATGCAATGGCTTACCAGTGAACCGATAGAAAAAATTAAATATCTTTCGATCATGATCCGCAAGACCGAAGGTATCGGAAGCATACTGTCTACATACAGCTCTATAAGCAAAGCGCTGGATCGTTATAACATCAAGCCTTTTATCGAACCAAACAGCACCCGTTTCAGCAACGAACTGCTGACCAAATACTTCAATATCGGCGAAGTTCCTGAAGACTCAAACGAGAACAACACGATCTATGTGAAGAGTTTCAATGCCTTTCTTCTGAACCACTTCATGGATATGTGCCGTTCTGATGTCAAGCTTAACATGCTGAAAGATACGTTCGTTCAACAGATGAAGGAATATGCCGATCAGATTATCGGCGACAAGAAGGTATTGGGCGTACTGCTAAGGGGCACTGATATCATCATCGCCAACTATAAGGGCAGCTATAACCCGGCATCGATCGATGACTGTATCAGGATCATAAATGAAAGAATGGAAAAATACGGATATGACAAGATCTTTGTCGCAACGGAAGATACGAATTTTCTGGAGATAATGCTGAATGCCTTCCCGGGAAAGGTGCTTGCCGTAGCACAGGAAAGGCACAGGATTTCAGACTTCAAGGGCTTAAAGTACATCTCCGATCTTGAGAAGAAGACTTATACAGGCCCTGCCTATTATGCTTCGGTAGAGGACACGACCGTCAACTATCTTTATGCAGTATATATTCTTTCAAGATGTGAAAGTTTCATCTCCAACTGTGTATGCAGCGGATCAAAACTGGTTACCTCATTCAACGAAGGCAGGTTTGTACGAAACGAGATCGTCAGCGAGATGCCGCAAGATCGTTGAACAGTCAGTAATACAACAAAACATCGGTATTAAATGGTTTTAATATTGCGATAAATATAAACGGTCCTACATCTGGATATTCACTATATAGCCGTTTTCAGTAGGCTTACTGAAAACAAAGTGTGAAAAATGTTCAAGGATGTTGATGTTCAGTTCATCAAGATAAGGTTCCTTCAAAGGATCGGATTTGATGCTTGGCAGATATATCTGCATCATATGCGAAGTCGAGTTGTCTGAACACAGCAATCTTATAGTCGCATTTTCTACACCTTCAGGATGGTTGAAAAGCGGGTAAAGCAGTTCGTCATCTATGATTGATATGAGTTTCAGCTGTTCGTTGCTGTACTGATAGCCGGAAAGGAATTTCTTCATCTCGCTTGACAGGCTGTAGAGATCGAGACTTTCTTTAAGCAGTTCCTTTTCAAACATTCTGGAACGATACAGGAAGCGCTGAGTCAGAGGCTTCTGCGGATGATCAAAGATCTCGTTCGGTGTTCCTTCCTCGTAGATGTGCCTGTTGGCCAGGAAAATGACCCTGCTGCCGACGTTGCGGGCAAACCTCATCTCGTGAGTAACGATGACGCTGGTCATGCCTTCATCGACAAGGTCCTTGATGACGTTCTCAACTTCATCGACCATGGTCGGGTCTAGAGCGCTGGTCGGTTCATCAAACAGGATAACCTCCGGATGCATAGCCAGAGTCCTGGCGATGGCAACTCTCTGTTTCTGACCGCCCGAAAGCTGTGAAGGCATCTGATATTCCTTGCCTGAAAGACCGACCCGATTCAAAAGCTGTTTGGCCTCGGCGATCGCATCTTCCCGGTTCATTTTATTTACTTCAACAGGAGCCAGAATGATGTTTTCCAGGATATTGAGATGGGAAAACAGATTGAAGTGCTGATAGACCATTCCCATCTTGCGTCGTACTTTATCGATGTCTATATTCGGATCGAGGATGTTTTCTCCGTCGATATAGATCTCGCCTTTTTCAGGAGTGATGAGCCTGTTTATACAGCGAAGCAGTGTGCTCTTGCCGCAGCCTGAACCGCCGATGATGACGATCGTTTCGCCTTTCTTGATATTCAATGAAACATTCTCCAGGATCGGTCCGTTCTCAAAACTCTTGGTGATATTCCTGATGTCGATCATGCGTTCACCTCCTGTTCGATATGCTTCTTTTTGCCTATAAGGTCAAAAAACGTCTTGGCGATAAAGCCGATCACAAAGTAGATGATCGTGACGGCAATGATGCCGAAGAAGGCGTCCATCGTCCTTGATGAAACGATCGATGATGCCCTGGTCAGATCGATGATCGCCAGATAGCCTACGATAGAGGTCTCCTGCATGGTCACGATGAACTGATTCTTATATAGCGGCAAAGCTGTCTGAACGGCCTGCGGAAGCATGACCAGGCGGAAAGCCTGCCACTTGCTCATGCCTAAAGTGCTGGCGGCTTCGATCTCGCCCGGAGAAACGGTATTGATGGCTGCATAGAAGATCTCAGAGAGATAGGCACCGGCTTTCAAGGAAAGACCGAATATCACTACCAGCATGACCGGCAGGACAGAATGGCCAAAGATGATATAGACCATGATCATCAGAAGGACCATCGACGGTACTTCGACAAAGAGTGAAGTGATGATCTTTGCTGTTTTGTTGAGGGTCTTGTTTGCGCTTTTGGCCATGGCACAAAGAACTATGGCAAACAGTGTACCGATAAAAAAGCTGGAAAGCGTCAGAAGGAGCGTATTTCCAAGTCCTTCCAGAAAGAAACGGTAACGTTTTTCAAAAATGAAAGTCTGATATATCCTGAGCAGGATATTTTTAAAGAAAGCTTCCATCTATCTCCTCCTATTCAAGTGAATCCATATCGACTTCGATATTTCCGGTCGTTTCCTTGCATACAAAGACAAGCGGCACGTAATCAAATGTGTCGGAAACAAGGAAACCGATCTTTTCAACTTCTTCTCTATATGTGTCAGAAAGATAGCCGATCAGGACATCATAGATGCCGCTGTTGAGGCCGGCATAGCCGTCGTTGAAGTCGGTCATCACGATATCAAGCTGATAGTCGTATTCGTTCGCAAAGCGCTTCAGTACTTCGAAGTCAAATCCGCAGACTTCACTGTTTTCAACATCATAAAAAGCGCGAGGATAGCCGGCAATATCAGAGGCGACTCTGATCGTCTTGCCTTTGCCGGTCAAGGGAATATCCGGTGATTCATAATTTCCATCAAAAGAAAGTTCCCTGTCTATAAGATCCTTATATTCTTCGGTTTTTTTGAATTCCTTTAGGAACGCATTGTATTCATCAACAAAATCCTTCAGCTCAGGACGCGCATAGAGCAGATATCCGGTGTAACCGAAAGCCGGTTCGATCATTTTAAGTCCGTTAGATGCGTCATCGATCAGGTTCCATAACAGAATGTCGACGGCGATCGCATCGATCTTGTCGTAGTTCAGCGCCATCAGCATGTCTGAGATCTGATCATAACGGTAAAGGACAAGATCCTCTCTTGGGGTCAGAAGATAATCGCATTCCCATGCCAGTATGGTCCCGACACTTAAGCCGTGCAGATCATTGACGTCATCGATTGAGACGACCTCTGTTCTTTTTGTACATCCGCTCAAAAAAAAGACAATCAGCGCAAAACTTATTATTGTCTTTGCAATACGGTTTTTATCCATAAAACTATTATAAACTAACAGAGACGCTTAACAGACACGAATTCTCATGATAAAAAATCCTGCCGATCAGATCAGGCAGGATATTTGGAAAGTTTTTCTCTGAGAAGCCTTTTGAATTTCTCAGGTTCATCACCCATCGGATTATGTCCGGAATTTTCAAACCAGATGAGTTCCTTCTCAGGCGCTTCGATCTTTTCGAACCATTCTTCAACTAGCTGCGCCGGTGTGTTCATATCCAGTTTGCCATCAAAGACCAGGATCGGAACATCGAAGGAAGTATAACGGCTGAGATCCTCGGCTCCAAGTTCCGGCCACATGGCTTTCAGGACCTTCTTATAGCCAAACACGATCCCTAACAGATCGGGGAGGCTGTATTCGCCTGACAGCAGCATCGGTTTCACGAATGATTCCATATAGCTTCGTTTTTCTTCCGCTTTTGAATAGCCGCCGTACTTCATCATGAGGTTGCGCTGTACCATCATGCCGTCAAAACCGCCCTTATACATTCCCTTGACAGGAGGACCGACTTTTTCAAGTTCCTCGACTGCCTTTTTGTCGCCGGCTTCCTTTGCGGCTTCAAGGGTATACTGATAGCTCAGGGCCTCGTTTTTTTCACCGCTGACAAACTGTCCGAAGCCCACAAAGGCGCCGATGTGTTCTGGATGGGCGTAGGCAAGTCTTATGCCCAGAAGGCTTCCCCAGCTTCCGCCGATAACGAAGATCCTGTCTTTCTTAAAATGCTAGCACAGATATTCCACGACCACCCTGGCATCTTCCACCAGCTGGTCGATCGTTAGCGTCTTGACGTCGACGCCCGCATAGGAGCCGCCTGTGCCCCTCTGGTCCCAGGTCGCAATGGTGAAAGAATCCAGAAGATCCTTGTGATCAGTCATGATGCTGTGACGGTTGACGACTCCCGGTCCGCCGTGAAGAAAAAGCAGCACAGGAAGTGATGTGTCATTGCTCACAATGTGCAGTCTCTGCATTATTCCATTAACAGGTATTTTCTTTTTGATGTCTAAAGTCATGATCGTTACCTCTTTAATAATTATTTCATGAACGGCGGCAAACGGAAATAATATAAACAGAATCTTACATGGAAGGCTATTATTGGAAAATCATATGAGATAATAATAGATGATGAAAATGCAGAAAATGATTGCCGACATTCTGAAAAGGATAGAAAGTACAGCGGCAATAAAAGTCATCAGAGAAGCTCTTGCTTCCATGATACCGGTCGTAACGATCGGAGCCTTTGCGCTGATCATCAGGACCTTCCCGGTCAGTCTCTATCAGGAATTTATCACAAGCTTTGCCTCCGGTTTTATCTACGATCTGGCAGACATCATCTTCAACGCGACATTTGGCATGCTGTCGGTATATATGACGTTCTTTGTCAGCCGCTGCTACATGAGAAAGGCCGCGGATACAGAGAGCGTATACATGGGAGCCATAATTGCCTCCCTGATATCCTTCTTCATCCTTGCGGGTATCGATCTGCCTGATTTCTCCACGGAATGTACCGGGGCCAAATCCATGTTCCTGGCCATTATATCAGGACTGGGCGCCTCATTCTTGTATCTGAAAACAGAAAAACATTTCCGCAGCAAAAAGCACGATCTCTATTCTACGGGAGCGGATCGCGATTTCAACAGGACCATGAGCACGCTGAAACCGATCGCGGCAACGGTGTTAGTCTTTGCGCTGATCGATCTGCTCATCATCAGGATATTCAATGTTGAATCGTTCAGGATGCTGATAATAAAACTATCCAATTCGCTGTTTGCGCCTGGACCAGACGGTTTTGCCAAAGGTTTCTTCTTTGTGCTGCTCTCTTCTGTGCTGTGGTTCTTCGGGATCCATGGAAGCGACGTTCTGGAAGATGTCATGCAGCTGCACTTTACACCAGGGCTCTCAATCAATCAGGCAGCAATAGCGGCAGGCAGCGCACCAACAAGCATCCTTACCAAAGGCTTCTTTGACTGTTTCGTGCTTATGGGAGGCTGCGGCTCTACGATGTGCCTTCTGATCGCGATATTGCTGTTTTCAAAAAACAGTGCCAGAAGAGGTCTGGCATATGCCTCAACGGTGCCGATGATCTTCAACATCAACGAACTGATGGTCTTCGGATTGCCGATCATCTACAATCCAATGATGCTGATACCGTTCATCTGTGTACCGCTCATCAACTATACCATCAGCTATCTTGCGATCTCGTCAGGTCTTGTACCGATGATCATAAATGAGGCTGAATGGACAACTCCGCTTTTCCTGGGCGGTTATAAGATTACGGGTTCCTATGCCGGCGCCATCCTGCAGCTGGTAAATCTTATTCTTGGTGTAGCTGTCTATATGTTCTTTGTAAAGGCGCTTGACAGGCGCACATTGATGAGTGCTCAGGAAGATTTCAACGATTTCATCGATTACTTCAAGAAGAATGAAAGCGATTTTGTGACCGGCAGGCCTCTGATCGAAAGGCATGACAGCTACGGTGAATTCGCCAAGAACCTGTGTGCCGAGATCAAGAACGATATGGATCATCAGATCGTTCTGGCCTATCAGCCGCAATACAACTATGAAGGAAAGTGCATAGGTGCTGAAGCGCTGCTGAGATGGAAACATCCGGTTCACGGCATGCTTTACCCGCCACTGGTCATAAGGCTTGCGGAGGAAGGCGGGTTCCTGCCGCAGATCGAAGAAGAGATTCTGAAAAAGGCGCTCAATGACCGCGACAAGGTCCTGGCGAAATTCGGCAAAGACATCAAGCTCTCTGTAAACGTCACCGGTACGACAGTCGTGACCAAGCGCTATATGGACTTCATCAGATCACTTAATGAAAAGAAAGCTTTTGAAGGCACGAATATGTGTATCGAAGTAACCGAGCAAGCCGCATTGAATTTTGATGAGAGCACCCTCAATGCCTTGCGTTCATTGAAAGATATGGGTCTCTTGCTTGCGATCGATGACTTCTCAATGGGCCAGACCTCGATCAACTACATGAAAGACAGCATCTTCGATATCGTCAAACTTGACGGTTCCCTGGTAAAAGGTTTGTTTGAACACGAGAATACCAGCGAAATAGTTTCTTCGATCGTATCTCTTGCCTCATCGATAGACATGCTGGTACTGGCTGAATACGTCGAGACCGAGCAGCAGCGCGAAGAACTGCACAGATTAGGCTGCGACTGTTACCAGGGCTATCTCTATTCGCCTGCAGTAATGGTTTAAAACAATGATATTTAATAGACAGTACCCTGTTTATCCGGAATCATTATTCTGATAAACAGGGTATTTTATATGAATTATAATAATAGACAAGAGGACTGTATTTATGAAAAGACTCGTCAGAATACTTATAACAACTATTACAATAACGCTGATATGTGTATTTTTTGCCTGTCTGGTAATGACTTCGGCTTCGACCTTTTTGCTCGGCAAGAAGCAGAAAGAGGTTAATGAGATGAAAGCCGAAGCACTGAAAGAAACTTTGGAGCAGATCGAAATGGAGCAGGCTCTGGCTGTTGACGAATTTTATTATAAGACAAGAACCAACAGCGATCTGATGGCCGCCATCCTTAAAAACTATATCGTTGATGGAAAATACAGCGGTCAGCTGCTGTTTGAGGAAGGAATGGTCGTCAAAAACGCTGATGGGAAAATTGAACAGCCGACCAACGAACACCAGCCGCAAATAAATGTAGAAGAACTGAAAAAAGCGCTTATCGAACCGATCTACAGTTCTTATATCAGTGAATACAACGAAGAGATGCACGTGATCATGACAGCCAGCGAAATGGCGGGCGGGTATTATTATGTTGACTGGACCAGTCTGTATGAGTTCAGTAATTTCATTCAGACAAGCATAAGCAGGAATACTGTTTTTTCAGAGATTGAAAGAGTTTTAGATGGTGCACTGCTGGTGGCCGACAATAACGGCGACCTCTACTATAAAAATAGCGATTTTGACGAGTATTCCACATTTGATGAGTGCGGAATAGATCTGGATAACGATTCATCTGTCAGACTAAAAAACACTGATTATTCAATCACTTATGTAGAGTCAGAACTGACGGGATCTACAGCGATCCTTCTGATACCTTTCGATTCCTATGCCGATACTATCATGGCGTGGACAAGAGTATTCTTTGCCGTGTGTGTGATAATCATTATCACAATGATCGTGTGGAATTATGCTGTTCAGCAGTTTGTTTTCAACAACGTTCTATCTGAAGAGCAGGAGAAGAAATATCATCCGAAAAGAGTAAGAAACATAAATATTGCAGGAGCGGTAACCGGAGTTATAGTTATGCTTCTTTCCGTAAGTTTCGTTCAATCGATGTCGAACCTCTACGCTCAGACACAAAGAGGAAGAAGCGCGCTCAACATTCTTGACGAAAAAATCAAAAACAGCAATCGCCTTGCTGAAATGAAGAGAGAAGATATCAGAGACTGGTATATATACTACGGAAACGAAATAGCTGACGCCGTCGGTAAAGATGCAGATCTCTTAACAAAAGAAAAACTGGAAGAATTCAATGACATAGTGGTCACAGATTATCTGATAGCCTATGACGAAAACGGAAATGAGGTCTGCAGCAGCGGTCCATATGTCAATCTTTCATTGGGCACAAAAGAAGATGATCCGACAACGGACTTCAGAAGACTTCTGCACGGACTTGATTATATCGATCATGATGTTGCCTATGATAAAAACACAGGAAAGACTACCAAGTTGCTGGGTGTAAAGATCCCGTTTGAAAACAGAAGCGGATATGGCGCCCTAATCATGGGCATAAATCCTAATCATATCGGACCGGATGCAGAATATCATTCTTATAACGATACAATGAAATCGCTCGCGCTTCCGGGAGATCTCATGATGATAGTTGATAAACAGAGCGGAGTGATCCTGGGCTGCAGCGACCCTGATTATTTTGAGCACAACACTTCTTCTTATGGAATTGATGTGGGGGATTCGGCTGACTCGCTGATGAATCATTTTATGATCAACGGCAACAGGTACTATGGACTGGCAGAAGAAGCAGAAGACGTCATATATTTTGATTTCCTTTCTGAGACATCGATGACCAGAAATTCATTCGGTCTCACTGCTGTGGCGGCAATACTGTTCCTTATGGTATATGCCGTCTCGCTGTATCAGATAAGCCGCGATTATACGGAAGAGGAATTTACAAACAATATACTGGTTGGTGCACCAGTAGTTCACGGCTCTAAGATCGAAATCGAGCTGGCCGACGGCCGAAAGAAAGAAACAACAGACCCTACAAGACGCTTCTCCTTCATATCACAGATGTTTAAAGAGATGATGCCGGAAAATAAAGCCGCTTTGGCTTTCGACATCATGGTCTGCTTTGCCTTGCTGGAAATAGTCTATTATGTCTATATCAAAAGATCGGCTTCCGATTCTCTGCTCGGCTTCATCATGCAAGGCAGCTGGAGCAGAGGTTTTAATCTGTTTGCGCTGACTTCGATCGTTATTCTGGTTGCGGCAGTACTGCTGGGTATGATGATAATCAAATTAATTCTTTATTTCCTGATCTCGATCACGGACACCAAAGGAGAAACCATCTGCCGTCTGATCTATAACCTCTTACAGTATGTTGCCTTGATAACGATACTCTATTATGCATTCGGTTATCTCGGCTTCAACACCAACGCACTGCTCGCTTCGGTTGGATTTGTTACCCTGGCAATATCTTTGGGTTCCAAAGATCTTGTTACGGATATCCTTGCCGGACTGACGATAGTTTTTGAAGGAGAATATCAGGTTGGAGACATGGTCGAGATCGCCGGTTACCGCGGAAAGGTACAGGAGATCGGCGTACGTTCAACCAAACTGATCGGCAGAGGAGACAACATCAAGATCATCTCCAATCGTGACGTCAGAAATGTCGTGAATATGACAAGACTCAACTCGTGGCTGCCGATTGAAGTTACGATCTCTTCTGATGAATCGCTGGAAAGAGTTGAAGAGATCCTTGATAAGAACCTTCCGGAAATAGGAAAGAAGATAAAAGAGATCATCAGAGGTCCTTATTACTACGGTGTATTATCTATGAATAAAGGTGGCTTGACCCTGTCGATACTTACCGAATGTAAGGAAGAAAATTATCATAGAGTTCAACGCAAGCTGAATAAAGAACTGATCAATCTGTTCAACCAGAACAATATCCCAATGGCATAAAAAACAGATCTCCGGAGTTTATTCCAGAGATCTTCTTTTTATCTGTTGATGGAGATTGCCATCCGTCTGTAGGTATGTCTTACTCCTCTGATAGCGATCGAATAAGCCATGATGTTTTCCGGAACAGCCATGCCGTTGTATCCGGAATCACCGATATGATGAATATCAGCTCCCGCCATCTTGCAGTTAAGAGCGATCATCCTGATGGTGTCGGTATCGGCTCCTTCCTGCGAGGTACCGATGGCGGTCATTGCCATAGCGCCAAGGGAATGGGCGTAGGATATCAGCGAAGAGATCCTGTGAACACTTAATCCCGGGATCGTTCCCGGTGCCGGCAGCATGATTATATCCGTTCCTGCCTTGACGAAGTTTTCGATATCCTTTTCACTTATGATGTTTTCACCTGCTTCGTCGATGCTTCCGGAAGCATGCATCTTGCCGGAAATGATCACGATATTGTTCTTAACAGCCTTTCGTATCTCTCTAATGGATCTGTAGATGGCTTCGTTGCTTACATGATTGCCCGGATTTCCGGTGACAACGATGATATCTGCGCCTAGCTTATATGCTTTCAAGGAGTTTTCTGCGTTAGCCACACGACCTTTGGTCATCGTCCAGCCTTCACCGTTTTCGTTCTCGTCAGTTGGTTCGAGGTTAATGCCGATCACTCTGCCGGTAAGTTTCTTAAGCAGCTTTATCGTATCTTCTTCCTTGTGTTCAGGCAGACCCTGGACAAAAGGTTTGTTTACATCGAACATATTGAGGATGATGATGTCGGCAGAAAGCGCTGAACACAGTTCAGCATTGCTTACATCATTAAGCAGCGGAGCCATGGTGGAGACGGTTTCAGCCGCCACGATTCTTCCTTCTGATAAGCGTATGGCATCGATAAGCTTTCTACCTTTAAGCTTAGCGATCTGTGAAGAGCTCATAGACAATAGACGATCTGACATGGTTATACCTTCTTTCTTTTTGGTTTATAAAAGGATCAGAACATTGTAATAAACGATCGCAAAAACAGCGAATAAAAGAGTAAATGGGATCGTTTTGCGGATCAGGGCCGTTATAGGGATATTAAAGCGTTCACTGGCTACCACCAGGCAGACATGAACAGGCGAGATCTGGCTGGCGCCATGAGTCATGCACATGAGCAAGACCATCAGGGCGACACTTCCTTCAAGAGCGCCGAAAGCGATCGGTGTGCCCAAAGCAACGATCGCAGATGAACCGCTGATGATCCCGCCAAAGAAAAACAGCAAGGCAAAGACCAGATAGGCAGGAATAGGCAACCTGGATAGAAAGCCCGGAAGCAGCGCAAGGACTCCTGTATAGTTTATGAATTCCCTGAGTACAAGCACCATAAAGGAATTGAGCAGCAGTTTTACAACGAACGATCCCTTTATGATCTCAAAGAATTCTGAGAACGAAAAACGATAAACAAAATACGAAACGAATATGACTATAAGTAAAGAACATACGACCGAGATCTTGAAAAACAGGACCAGGATCAAAACGGCGATAAGTGTCCAGAGATGCTTTAAGAGATCTATCAGACAGGAAAGTTTATTTTTGTTTTCATGAGAATCGCTTCTTCGCGGGATCTTGCGCAAAACCGGGATGTAGCCGATCAGAAACAGTACGAGGACTGGAAGTATCATTGCCGGAACAAAACGATTTAAAGGGATACCGGAAAGCGTAGACATCAAAAGCACGCCTGTATAAGTCGGAAGAGTACTTTCCGGAATATGCCTGAACCAGCTGGTAACAAAAGCCTGTTCTTCGGGCTGAAGATAAGGATCGGTGGCGTCTTTGACAATATCGGAACAAAGGATCATGGCACCCGCATGAGGAAGCAGACCGATAAAGATCGGAGCGACCGAGGCGTTAATGCGCCTGTTGCGGAACAGGGAATCCAGGTCCTTCTGTGCCAGAAAGAGCTGATCGCGCTTTTCAAGGATGTGCTGCAGAAGCACGATCAGATAAAGCGAAACCAG
>CADCPE010000029.1 GCA_902803275.1 uncultured Erysipelotrichaceae bacterium | reverse complement strand
TCCAAGGCGATCGATGATTTCTTCAGAAGATTCGATAATCTGCACATTGCCGTAACTTTAAGAAGTTCAGGCAAAGTGGATAAGCGAGTCGTCGGTTCGATCGCTGAAGCCTTGAAGATGGAAGATGTGGATAGACTCAAGGAGATCTTCGCCAAAAAGAGCCTCAAGGTCGCATCCTTCACGATCACGGAAAAAGGCTATGCCTTCAAGGATGGCGATGATGAAACGACCTATCTAGGAAAATTCACCGCTTTGCTGCACCACAGATATCTCAACGGCGGCTATCCTTTGACGCTTAATTCACATGACAACTGTTCACACAACGGTGATGTGCTTAAAAAAACGATCATGTATTATGCAGGACGCTATAATGAACAGGGATTCATTGACTACATCAACGAGAAAGTTTCCTTCCCGATCTCAATGATCGACAAGATCACTCCTAGACCAGACAAAAGAATTGCACAGATGCTGATCGATGATGGAGTAGAGGATGTAAAGGAGCTTGATGTCAGCTACTACATGAACTGTTTCGTCAACGCGGAAGAAAGCCAGTATCTGGTTATTGAAGATAACTTCGCCAACGGCAGACCGGCCTGGGAGAAGGCCGGCATCATCTTTACCGATCGGGAAACTGTCGATAAAGTCGAAAAGATGAAAGTCGGGACCTGTCTCAATCCAGTCCATACCGCTTTAGCGGTATATGGCTGTCTGCTTGACCACAAGCTGATCTATGAAGAGATGAATGATGAGGTATTAAGCAGGCTTGCCAGACATGTCGGCTATGATGAAGGACTTCCGGTTGTCGTCGATCCAAGGATCATGGACCCGAAGGATTTCCTGGACACAGTCATCAATGTAAGACTCACCAATCCGTATATGCCTGATGCACCGCAGCGTATCGCCATGGATACATCGCAGAAGCTGCCGGTCCGTTTCGGTGAAACGCTCAAGGCCTATCTGCAAAAAGGCGAAGATATCGCTCAGCTGACATATATTCCGTTAGTCTACGCCGGCTGGCTCAGATATCTGACGGCCATAGATGACAACGGAAACAGATTTGAACTTCCTTCCGATCCGATGCTGGAGGAACTCACACCGATCTTTGGCAAGTATCAGCTCGGTGATACGATCAGAAAGGAAGACATCATCGATCTGCTTAGAAATGAGAAGATCTTCGGAGTCGATCTGGAAAAATACAATCTGGCAGATAAAGTTGTTTCCTATCTGAATGAAGAACTTTCTGAAGCCGGAGCTGTAAGAAAGACTCTGCAGAAATATCTGTAATAATCAGGACATTTTAATAATAAAATCCCGCTAAATAGGACATGTGAAATATTAGGGTTTCACTAAAGTCAGAAACAGCGGGATTTTTAATATATCAGATAAGGAAAATACAAAGATGAAGGTAAACGGCTTCATTTAATAGAAAGGTGATCAATAAGCATTAAATACTCAAAAAGATCTTTTTACGCATTCAAATGAATGGATAAGAAAATCAAATAAAAAGTATTGACAATCATATGAATGTATAATACAATCAAATTACAAAGAAAAAAAGCTGTTCAGTAAAGACGGCGAGAGTTCTTTGAAAAACAGCTGGTTTACAGCTTATGTCAATTGCTTAAAAGAAGGAGGATAGGGCAATGAAAGTAAATGTTAATTACAAAGTTCTTATTATTGCTGTAGTAGTTGTCCTGATAACAATTATTCCAGCCTTCTCATCAGTTGTCGTGGTAGAACCTGGACATACTGGTGTTGTGGTAACGATGGGCAAGGTTGAGGAAAAAGTCCTGCAGGAAGGCGTCCATTTCAAGATCCCTTTTGCACAGAGAGTGATTCAGATCGACAACAGGATCGTAAAACTGGAAGTCGAAACTGAGGCTTTCTCAAAAGACCTGCAGACTGTAGATACGACTTTGGCTATCAACTACCGTATCGATTCGAACAAGTCTTATTCGATCTATAAGAATGTCGGATCAAATTACGAGGGTGTATTGGTAGTTCCGGCTGTCAACGAAGTCCTCAAGGCGATCGTATCAAAATACACCGCCGAAGAGACTGTCAGCAACAGAGCGCTGATCTCGGATGGTCTTCTGGATGGCCTGAACGAAAAACTGAATGCCTTCGGTCTGCATGCAACGGACGTCAATATCATCGACTTTGATTTCTCGGAAGAGTTCATCAATGCGATCGAAGAGAAACAGGTTGCACAGCAGCAGCTGCTGAAGGCAGAAACGGAGAAACAGACAGCGATCACGATCGCGCAGGCTGAAGCTGAAGCCATCAAGATCAAGGCTGAAGCTGAGGCAGAGGCCAACAAGGTACTCAGTGAATCTTTGAGCAGCAATATCATTGAATACAACAAGATCCAGAAATGGAATGGTGAACTGCCAAGCGTTACAGGGGCAGATTCAATGATCATTGATCTGAACAACTAAGTAAAGGAGGTAAAGGTCATGTTGATGTTATTATTCGGTTTTATCGGTTTAATGCTTGATTTGGCATTGGGTGGTGTTTACTTCTTGTTTAAAATCGCATTATACATGTTCCCGCTGGTATTTGTATTCTATATTCTCAGGGAATTTACCCGCAGAGATTACTAGAGGAAATACAGTCTTAGAAAACAGAGTTCGGCAATTATATAATGTAGTTAGAAAGAATTGCTGAAATAATAAAAGCATAACAAAGAGGTAATTGATTTATGTTGAGTGAGAGGATTCCTGGAACAAATATTAGATATTCGGGCAATGCCGATGCCTTCGATATCATCAGACCGATGATCGAAATGACCGGCGGACTTACAAAGTCGCAGCTGGTCAAGATAACAGGCATCTCAACGTATTCGATTCAAAACTGGGCCAGCAGGGGTTATATCCCCAGAGCTGAAAAGAAAAAATATCTGGAAAGACATGTCGCCAGAGTGCTGATCATCAATGCGATGAAAGATGCGCTGAATGTTGAAGAGATACAGGAGATAATGGGTATCGTCAATGGTGACACGGAAGATGAAAGTGATGATATCATCTCTGATTCGACCCTGTTTGATTACTTCTGCAGAGTCATCAGAAGATTCGATGAAACGACTCTGAGCGAAGAAAATGTCATAAAAGCCGTCGATGGCGTCCTCAAGGATATTGATAACGTAAAGGATAAGACGATCCTGCGTTATGCCCTCAAGATAATGGCTTATGCCTATATTTCAGGAAAATGCCTCGAACAGATCAACCTCAACAAAAAGGAGTTAATCAGATACAAGGAGGTATAGACAATGATCTTATTCGCAGTTATTCTGTATGCAATCTTAAGAATGATGAACCCGTTTAGCTGGTTCTATCGTCCATACGGCTATTACCGCCCGATGTTTGGCTATCGTCCGATGATGTTTGGCCCAAGGTTCCATCGTCATCCGATGGGAGGCCCTGGAGGATTCCATCATCATATGGGCGGACCGAGAGGACCGTTTCACTTCTAAAGACCAAGCATAATATTCAAAGCAGAGGGTCAACATGATAGATGTTGGCCTTTTTTGTTGACTCTGTATAAGCACTTCAAGAGCGATCATCTTTTTTTGATGTATAATCTTTTTGTGGGATTCTTTGACTTCCTCAGGAAAAAAACGATATACAAGGGAGATGTTGTAGATCTTAAGGAAAAATACCGGGTCAGTGAGAAACAGGCTTATGATGGTGTTCCGACTGTCTATTATGACATTCTTCTGCATAACACGAATCTGAAGGTGGGGTCCATTGATCTAAGGATGACGGTTGAAGGAGATATGTATTATTATGGACATATCGGCTACAACATCATCCGCTGCTTCAGAGGTCACAATTATGCCTATCATGCCTGCCTGGTATTGTTTGATATCGCCAGATATGAGTTCAATATGGATGAGCTGATCATAACCTGTTCCCCGGAAAATATCGCTTCCTACAAGACGCTGATGAAGCTTGGCGGAGAACTGATCGAGCTTGTAGAAGTGCCGAAGAATCATCATCTGTATGCGATCGGAGAGAACAGAAAATACATCTTCAGATACAGGATAAGTTTATAGAAGTTTATGTTAGAAGCGATCCTCTTGGGAATAGCCCTGGCAATGGATTCATCAGCCGTATCCATCGTCAACGGCATCAAATACCGCAATTATTCAGAAAAGCAGATCCTTGCTGCTTCTTTTTCTTTCGCTTTCTTCCAGGGGGCCATGCCTTTACTGGGCTATCTTATCTTCACTCCGTTCATTGAGAAGATCGAAAGATATGACCACTGGATCGT
>CADCPE010000028.1 GCA_902803275.1 uncultured Erysipelotrichaceae bacterium | reverse complement strand
CCAGAAGAACTCCGTTATGTTCGCTTTTCAGTTCATTGAGATATGCCTTCAGTGAGGCAAAAGTAAAATTCTCATCAACGCCGCAATGGACATCAGAGGTAAAAACGATATAGATATCTTCACTCTGTTCTGTTTCCTGTTTCCCACAGCCCGTTACCAGGACGAGCATGACTATTAACAAACCGATGATCTTCTTCATATATTGTCCTCAAACTTTCTGTTTATCCTGTATCCGCAAGACGGATTATGTAAAATCAAATATCTGTTATGAAAATAAAATAAATACCAGTAATATGGCGCTTTATGAAACGCAAAGGATTTCTAGAAGGAAATGCTGCAGTATGGATGATTTCCGTTTCAAGCTTTAAAGACCTTTGCGATCACTACATGTATCAGATAGGTTATCAGCGTACCGAAACAGACATCGGAAAGAAAATGATTTGTCATATGGATCCTGTTATAGCCAAAAATAACCACATAGATGCAGGCTGCAGCAAAACAGATCATATTTTTCTTTGGACTGTGCTTTCTGAAACGATCTGCGAGCATCGGCAAGGCAAACATCATCGAAGCAACTGTCATGTTGCCGCTTGGCCAGCTCTTGAAATTGTCATCGCTTCCTGCAAGATTAGGCACAAAATGCCACCAGTCTCGATATTCGCTGTAAGGATCATCCAAGGTAAGAAGGTACTTGTAACGCGGTCTGGATGAAAGCTGTTTAAGCCACAGGTTGACATTGTCTGATACTATGCCTGCAATAAGGATAACGGCACCGGCAGCGATCAGCTTGTCAGGATCGGAGTCGTCAAGAAGTCTTTTCATAACAAACGGTATCCAGCTGTAAGCCAGCACCCAGATGAGGACCGGCAAAAAGCCCAGCAGAGGACTGCTTTCACCTGGCACATAGCCAAATGAAGCCCTGATGTTCTTTGACATGTAGCTGTCCGAATAATACACGGCCATGAAATAGGCGATCACGAACAGCGCTTTGCCTAGCGGCATGAACTTTCCGCCTTTCTTCTTCAGACCCGTATACAGGCACATGCCTGCCGCCGGATAAAGGCAATACGAGAAATACATGCCATAGCTGGCAAAAAGCTTTCCTATTTCCGTTTTATTGGCCAGAAGCACATTGATCTGATAGTCATAAAATGAGCCGATGATTATCCCTATCAGACAGACGATGATCACACCATAGAATGCTTTCTTTGATACTCCCATAATATACTCTTTCATAGATCTCCTCTTTTTCACTACAGCAAAATTATAATCCATAATCTGCCGAAACTGTCCCTCTGTAATAATACTACTACTGATATAATAGATGTAACTATTGAAAGATTTTTAGAGAATGATGACAAGTGGTGTTCAGCTCACTACGGCTTTGACGGATCTGTTCAGTGCAATTATCACACTGATCCCGATCTTTGTTCTGCTTAAAGGAAAGGATTCAGATCGAAGGAACAGGCTCTGGCTGATGACCTTTATCTTTTTTGCGCTGGTCTGTCTGTTCGGTTTCTTCCTTCACGGTTTCACCTTGTCTGATTATATAAAGAAATGGATGTGGGCTTTCTTTTTCCCGGTATCCTGTTTCATGCTGGGATATTTCTTGCTGGCTGTAAGATACGACATCGAAAAGAGCGGTTTTGGCAGATACTATAGATCCGTTCTGATCATGTCGACACTCATGTCGATCGTACTGATGATCCCGGCTTATTTAAACCATTCTAATGCATTCACTTTTTTTGCGGTATATTGTCTCATCAATATGATCCATGTCATTGCGATGCTGATCAAGGCGATCAGAAAAGACAGGCGCTACTGCTGGTATCTGGCGGGGATCATCGTTTTCATCGCCGGAAGCATCTTCCAGATGTGCAAGGACATCTACTTTGTGATCGGTTCCTGGGAGTTCAACTATGACAGTGTCTACCATCTCTTTAACATGGTCTTTGTCTTTCTGGTCTTTAAAGGGATCAGGGTGCTGGAAAGATAGAAGAAGGACCATGAAGGGATCTGGATGTCAAAGCCTGGCGGCACAATGACAAACCTTGTATGCTCAATAAAACAAATAGGATATAATTTAGTAAATGAACAATATCACAGTCAGTTCACAGTTCATCAGCGATAATTTTCTGCAGGCGATCAAAGACGGTCATGTCCATGCGTTTTTTCAGCCGGTCATCCGCACTATGACGGGCAGGATCTGCAACGTCGAAGCTTTGGCCCGCTGGGAAGATCCAAAACATGGGATGATCGCGCCGATGGAACTGATCAACGAACTGGAAAAAGCCGATCTGATATATGAACTGGATATGGAGATCTTAAGGCAGACCTGTCTTTTCTACAATGAACTTAAAGACCGGGGTACGCCGATCCATTCCTTTTCCGTCAATCTGTCCAGACATGACTTCAAGCAGGAAGATCTTTTTGACAGGATCAGCGGCATCCTTAAGGAGCACAGCGTTTCACCGGATGCGATCAATCTGGAGATCACGGAAAGCGACATGCTGGATGATGCGGATACCTTCCATAAGCTCTTTGTGCAGTTTACCGATGCAGGTTTCTCCTTCTGGATCGATGATTTCGGCAGCGGCTATTCGTCTTTGAACATGCTTAAGAACTACCGTTTCGATGTCCTGAAATTCGATCTGCAGTTTCTGCAGGATTTCTCTTTGAAAAACCGACAGATCCTGGCACCTATGACCAGCATGGCCAAGAGTCTTGGCATCCATACGGTGGCTGAAGGCGTGGAATATCAGGAACAGTATGATTTTTTAAGATCGATCGGCTGTGAAGCTCTGCAGGGTTTCCTTTTCTCCCGTCCTTTATCCAAGGCTGATTTCCTGGAATATCTTAAGCAGCATCCGGGGATCATCGAACCGGAGCAGGAGAAAGAATATTGGAACAAAGCCGGCAATCTTGATCTTCTAAGTGCGACACCGCTGGAAAGTTTTAATGATGATCCGCTTTCGGAAAATGTCAAAGAAACGGAATCATTCATTGAAGCTCCTTTAGCCATCATAGAAATAGGCAACAACCGCGTTACTCACATCTATGCCAGCAATGAATATCTGAAGAATATCAGAGAACTTGGCTATCCATCTTTGGAAAAACTGGAACGTGCATATAATGAGCGGATCTCCGATCAGTATTTGATTTTAAAGAGGATGATCATGAATACGATCGGAAAAGATACGGTACAGGTGGTCGACTATATTAGAAACAACATCTACTACAATGTCAGGTCCAGATGTCTGGCCCTTCTTCAGGATAAAGCGATCGTAGCGGTGCAGCTGACGATCTTTGAAACCGAAAACAAGACCAAGACCACCGATGAGATCATGAGGTACAGCGGCGCTCTGTTTGCGACCTACGAGATGGCGATCATCATTCATCCAAAAGAGAACTATTCGGAAAGAGTCTTCTCAAGGATGGGTATCCAATCCTATGCGACCATGGGCGGTTTAAGAGAAACGGTCGATATTTTCATCAGAAACGAAGTCGATGAACGCGATCAGGAAAGGTATCGGGCTTTCCTGGATCTCGATACTCTTGAAGAAAGAGTGGCAAAAGAAGGCTTTATTCAGAACTTCTTCCGCATGAAGTCAAGCGGCGACTGGAAGTCGATCCGCATTTCCAAGATACCTTCCGATACGGAATCGCTATATCTGTACACCATTCAAAGCATCCTCAAAGAAGAAAACGACAGGATGAACGAATATCTGCTCGATCATCCTGATCTGTAATACCGAAAGCAAAAACTGATCGCTGATCATTACAGCGACTGATCAGGCTGCTGCAGCAGTCTGCATAATAAGTCTAAAGGTCCTGCGGGATCTTTTTTCAAGAACTCACGGAAATCTGAAAAGCGGTAAAAGATAAGCTTGTAGAAATGAAGAAAATACTATTTATTCTTCGCTGATAAAAACAACACTATCCCATCTTTCCTTCAACGATTTGCCATCAAACACCTTGTCGTTTGCCAACACTTCCGCACCTGAGCAGCCTTTCTCGGGATAGTAGTAATGATATTCATATTTCTTATTGTTGTATTTATCTATTATCTGATATGGATTTCCAAGCATTTTAAAGGTAAATATTTCATATTCTTTTCTATGTACATCATCCTTAAAATAGAATATC
This sequence comes from uncultured Erysipelotrichaceae bacterium, assembly GCA_902803275.1. Taxonomy (GTDB): domain Bacteria; phylum Bacillota_I; class Bacilli_A; order Erysipelotrichales; family Erysipelotrichaceae; genus Colivicinus. The sequence goes on along the minus strand of CADCPE010000028.1, from coordinate 279 downwards.
CAGGTCATTGGATGCATTCTTTCTTCTAGATTTTTAACAAACGCTTTAAAACTTCTCATTGACTGTTCCTTTTTCTCATCTCTATGGCTCTTTCATAATCTTCTTTATCAGCAGGTATATTGTTCAAATAGTCTTCTTCGTTTTCGTAGATAACGGAATGATCTATTTTGTTGAGTGTTCCACAATCTTTGCATATCCATTCAGATAGATTCTCGTCGAATCCTTCCTGCATATTAAGGATGGCTTTACAGTCCTTATTGTCACAGATCCAGGCGGTAT
>CADCPE010000027.1 GCA_902803275.1 uncultured Erysipelotrichaceae bacterium | reverse complement strand
TCTCATGTCTTTCACTGCAACATCAGAAGCATTGACGCAAAGCTCTGCAACGATGAAGAATGTGATTTCTTTAAAAAGTCTATATAAGGCTTTTTGAAAAAATACAATAGAGACACAGGTTAATTTATAAGTAAGCCTGCTCTAACAAAAATCTGTTATAAAAATGAGTAATCAATTGTAATATATAGATGGGGGAAGTATTGGGTCCCCCTTTTCTTTTTCCAAGAATAATAAATATTGACAAATAAAGTTCAATAAACATAGAATTAGTTAAACCGATGATAAAGGGTAAGTAGATCTCATAAAGGTTCACATAGAGAGTTACGAAGGGTGGAAAGTATCGGAAAGGTGAGATCGAATGGACTTTAGAGGGCAAGCGGAAACCTGAGGGGAGTATGTGAGACGTAATGGCAATACGTAAGTTTGTCAGCATATGTCAGTATGCGTGAGTGGGTATCAATGATACCAAGCCGGGTGGCACCGCAGGAAAGATACAATCCTGTCCCAGCACAAAGGGACAGGATTTTTATATTCATGGAGGAATTAAAATGAAAAAACTATTGTCTGCTTTACTCGTATGCCTGTTGGCCTTCTGTTTGTGCACATGTGCCGGCCAGGAAGAAAAGCCGGAAAACATCGATGATGAAAAGACCGTCTATGAGATTGGCATCTGTAACTTCGTCGATGACGCATCGCTTAACCAGATCTATGAAAACATCGTCATCAGACTTCAGGAACTTGGTGATACTTACAATGTAAAATTCGTAATCAGCTATGACAATCCGAATGCGGATGCCAACGTCATGGCACAGATCATCACCAACTTCATCGTAGATAAAGTCGATCTGATGGTTGGCATTGCTACTCCGGTCGCCATGAATATGCAGGCAGCTACCGAAGATAACCAGATCCCGGTCATCTTTGCTGCTGTTTCTGACCCATTAGGTGCCGGTCTTGTCGAATCGATGGGCGCTCCTGGTGCAAATATCAGCGGAACTTCCGATTATCTTGATACAGCTGCAATGATGGATCTGATCACGGCTTTGAATCCTGATATCAAAAAAGTAGGCTTGCTTTATGATGTATCTCAGGATTCTTCAACAGCTGCTATCGCTTCTGTCAAACTGCTGCTGAAAGAAAAAGGCATTGAAGTAGTTGAAAAGACCGGTACAAACGTCGATGAGATCAAACTCGCTGTACAGTCTTTGATTTCCGAAAAGGTTGAAGCCGTATTTACGCCAAGCGACAATACTGTCATGACTGCCGAACTTTCGATCTATGAGGATCTGCTTGCTGCCGGTATCCCGCACTTTGCCGGTGCAGACTCGTTCGCCTTAAACGGCGCGTTCCTGGGCTATGGCGTCGATTATACCAACCTGGGAAAACAGACAGCCGACATGATATATGAAGTGCTTGTGGAAGGAAAAGATCCTGCGACATTGCCGGTGAGGACCTTCGACAACGGAATCGCCACCATCAACAACGAGGCCATTAAAGCCCTGGGCCTTGATCTGTCTGATCTGCAGGCTAAGTTTGAACCTTACTGCACAAAGATCCAGACTATCGATACAGCTGAATCATTCAACTAGAGGTATATATGTCATTACTCTTGCAAACAGCGATTGAACTGGGTCTGATAAGTTCGCTGGTCGTACTGGCGCTTTTCTTGAGCTACTCAATGCTGAATGTCTGCGATCTGTCAACTGATGGATGTTTCACTTTGGGCGCCTGTGTCGGTGCGGTCGTAGCGATCAGCGGACATCCGTATCTGTCGATCCTGGCTGCTTTCTTTGCGGGCATACTGTCAGGTCTAATAACTTCATTGCTGCAGACCTATATCGGTATCGATTCCCTTCTTTCCGGGATCATCGTCAATACCGCCATGTTTTCGATCAATATCGCGATCATGGGCAACAGTTCCCTGCTCAATATGAACAAGACTGAAACGATCTTTACAATACTAAAGGGTGTTCTGAATGACACTTTCCTAAAAAACAGGCAGACGCTGATCATCGCCATAGCTGCAGTCGCTGTCGTTCTGCTTGTATTGAATCTGTTTCTGAAAACAAGACTGGGAATCGCTTTAAGGGCTACCGGCAATAATCCGGCCATGGTCAAGTCGTCTTCGATCAATCCTTATGTGATGACGATCGTCGGCTTATGCATCTCGGGAGGCATCTGTGCGCTGTCAGGCTGTCTGCTTGCCCAATCACAGAAATCCGTAAATATCGATATCGGTCAGGGTCTCCTCACGATCTCTCTTGCATCCCTGCTTATCGGAAGGATCCTGAACAGATCTGACTCGATCCCTGTCAGAAGCATCTGCGCTGTCATCGGCACGATCATCTTCAGGCTGATCTACACGATCGCCTTAAGACTGAATATGCCGGCGTATATGCTTAAGCTGATCTCATCAGTGATCGTAATACTGGCCATCGGTATCCCTTACCTCAAGAGCCGTTATCCTGAATTCAAAAGAAGAATGGAGGCGAGGAAAGAAAATGCTTGAACTGATAAACATCACAAAAACCTTCGATCCTCATACCACCTATGCCAAGACTGTGATCGATGGCCTTGATCT
>CADCPE010000026.1 GCA_902803275.1 uncultured Erysipelotrichaceae bacterium | reverse complement strand
TTAAGGTCAATGGCTTTTTCAAAGCCCCTTCTGTCCATCGTTCCGGCGATCCAGGTCGTTCCTACGCCCAGAGATTGGGCAAACAGCACGATCTTCTCAAAGCTGTAGCCGAAGGCTTCTTCCAGGTGTTCACTCTTCTTTGCCTTGCCGGTGATGTAGGTGTCGCAGCCTACAATGACCGGGACGCTGAGATCTTCTTTTTTCGTGTCCAGGAAAAACCATTCAAACCCTATACTGTAGGGATTATCTGCACTTTTCGCATATTCTTTGATCCTGTTAAGATCTTCCTCATTCAATCTTTGCGAATCAAAAGTTCTGACGCTTCTTCTTTTCCTGATAAGCTCGATGCAGTTGTTCATTCTTGTAACCTCTTTTTTAGTACCTTTAATTTATAATCTCTGCTTGCTCTAGTCAAACGAAACGATCTGTATTAAAATGTAAATGGTTAGTAATAACTAACTATACCTGGTAGTTTATGTACTTTTTTGTCCCTTCTAAAAACGTCCGATATAAGAACCGGACGTTTTACTTTATCTTTCCTTCTTTGAACATCCTCATCATCTCGTTGGTCAGCGAGTAATCGGTAGGCTGAAGTTCTATGTCCTGCCTGGCGACCCACGAAGCATATTTGAGTTCCCTGTTGTCCATGCGTATGGTGTCATCCCCGTCGACTTCGCAATAGAAGCCCGCCAGTATATCCTGGGCTATGCCCCAGGGCTGAGATTTATAGTAGGTGATGTTTTTGACGCTGATGCCTGCCTCTTCTTTGACTTCTCTTCTTACCGTATCTTCAAGCGTCTCCCCTATCTCGGTAAAACCTGCCACCAGGGCATTGTGGGCAAAGCCTTTGGCGTATCTGGTGATCAGCAGCTTATCTTTATTCTTAACACCGACGATCACGGCCGGATTGATGCGCGGATAGATGCGTTTATGGCAGTTAAGACATTCAAGAGCTCTTTCGTCCTTTGTTTCTTCCATCGTGCCTGCACAGCGTCCGCAGTATCTGTTGTCCTTGTACCATAGCGAAAGATGATACGCCGTATACACTCCAAACAGCATCATTTCATCATGATCGATACTGTCTCTTATGGATCTTAACGAGTTGAATGCATATCCGTCTATCGTCTCTTTCGCATCACAGAAGAAATAAGAGGTCTCATCTATTCTGAAGAGATATGTGACTTTGTGATCTTTAAGATCTCTTCCTTTCGGGAAAAAGACTTTTTCATTTTCGATCCGGCAGAGGACGTTGTCTTTGTCAAACACAAAGATCAGATCGTTCTCTTTTGGATCTTTGCCTGCATACGTATTATCAAAACAATGAGGAGCTATATCCTGTATCATGAACGCTCCTCTTTGTCTTCTTCATATTTCTTGTGGATGTTGTTGATGTCTTCCATCGAACCTCCGCCATCATCATTCGGATCCTTGAATTCGCCTTTTTCCACAAGCCTCAGGAATGCATCTACAACATCGGAGGTCAGCTGTGTTCCCCTGACTTCCTTGATTATCGATACGACCTTGTCAAAGTTCATCCTCTTGCGGTACGGTCTGTTGGAATACATCGCATCGAAGGTATCGGCGACCGCGATGATCTGCGCAACACGCGGGATCTCATGGCCCTTAAGGCCGCGAGGATAACCTCTGCCATCCGGTCTTTCATGATGGAAACCGGCACCATCAGCCAGTTCCGGCATGATACTGATGTCCTTCAGAACGTTGTAGCCCAGAGTTGAATGCGATTTGATGATGTTGAACTCGTCATCATCGAGCTTGCCCGGCTTGTTGAGGACTTCCTCCTTGACGCCGATCTTGCCCAGGTCGTGCAGGAGGGCGATATTGTAATACTTCTCAACGGTATCTTCATTATAGCCAAGCTCTCTTGTCAGCATGGCTGTATAGTCCGCAACTCTGGTGGAATGACCGTTGGTGTATTTGTCCTTCATATCTATCGTTCTGGCCAGAGCCTGAGTGATCTCACGAATCAGGGCTCTGTTTTCCTTGCTCTTTCTTTCATATTCAGCCGTCTTCTTGCTTATCACCGTCCTGACGATATGGACCATTACACCAGCTGCAAACAGCATCAGAAGTATATAGAACCAGATCTCTTCATAGAAGTTCTTGATCTTGCTTATGGAGACTGCGATCTCCTGTTCATCGCTTCCGGCCGGGTCCTTGATCTTCATGATAAAGGTGTAATCGCCGCCCCTGAGGTTGGTGTAGTCGATCGGTTTGAGCGCTGATCTCTCCAGGGTCGTCGTCTGATCTTCAAAACCCTGCAGGTGATATGTTACCTGCGGATTGATCAGGGAATAGTTATAGATGAACGGATAGATGGTCAGTCTTTGCGTAGAGGCATCGATCGTGAAATGACCGCTGTCGTCCGGATAGATGAGCTTTGAGTCCGCTTCGATATATGGGACCACCATCTTCAGATCACTGACACTTTCAAAAGAATCATCGATATTGACTTTGGAAACACCGGTAGTGCCCGCAATATAGAGGTCTCCGTTTTCATTTAGTGAACTGTAGGAGTTGGCGTTGCTTAAGATGCTCAAGCCGTTGCTGCGGTTATAGTAGAGCGGATTGATCTCTTCGTTTCTGAGCAGTTCGCTCCTGGAAACGACATAGATACCGTTGCTGCTGAGTATCCACAGATCACCTTTCTTGTTCTCGTAGATATCGAAATTGTTCGAATAAGGGAAATTGGAGATCGTGTGGATCGTGTAATCGCTGTCCATGTAGGCAAGAGAGTTGCTGGTGACGATCCAGTAGACATCTTCGATGCTGTCCTTCTTGATCCTCATGACAACTTCTGATTCAAGCCCTTCATCGATGCCGAAGGATCTTACTCCCTTGTCATCAAGCAGATAGATGCCGTCACCGTCACTGCCCATCATGATCTTGCCGTCTTCCGTTTCAAGGGCAGTCAGTATTTCGGTGTTGTTTATTCCGTCATTTTTGCCATAGACTCTGGTCACTTTATTCTTATCGATCAAAGCTATGCCGCCGGTTGCCGCCACCATGATGGTGCCGTCTTTTCTTTCATAGACGACTCTGATCCTGTCGGAAGGAAGTCCATCATCAGGAGTAAAGCTCGTCATATCATGATCGTTAAGTCTGATCAGGGCGTACTGCCCGTAGGTCGAGATCCAGAGGTTGCCTTTTGAATCTTCGATCATCGAACGGATCCTCTTGCCCTTAAGAGCTTCCATGAGATCGCTCTGTCCAAGATCTTCCCCTGCAGCACTTCTGCAGGAATAGAGCGGATAGCTGTCGAGCTTTCCGCTCTTTTCATCAACGATCGTTATTCCGTCATCCTTGCTGCCGATAAAAAGCAGTCCGTTATATAAAGCTGTCGCATTGACGACTGTAGGTTCCAGATCATACTGTTCATTAAGATCGGTAAAACGGCTCTTGACGATCTTCATCACGCCCTGCTTTGAAGAAGTGAACCAGAGATTGCCCTGGTAATCTGTCATCATCTTTTCGATCGAGTTGGTAAGCGGTACGTTGTCGATGGCGCTGAAAGAGTGCCCATCATAGATGCCGATGCCGTTATCAGCACAGATCCACAGGTTCTCATTGATCTGGTTGATCGAATTGATATAGTTCAACGGCAACAGATCCACTTCATACTCTACGTTAAAGACATCATCGAGTTTTCCATAGTACATCTTTGAAGCTTTAGTGCCGATGTATACATAACCGGGATTTTCATTGTCCGGCAGGATGCAATGGACATCATCGATGCCCAGGGCGTCTACATCATAGTAGGATGTCAGTTTTTTGTTTCTGATCACAAACAGATTGCCGTCATTGGTTATGCCGTAGATCACATCGTCGCTAGAGATCTTGAACTCCTTGATATAGGCATCGTTGATCAGCGGTTCATCAAGCTGATGCATGACCATGCCGCTATCGATATAATAGATGCCTCTGGTCGTGGCGATAAAGATCTCACCTGTGCTGTTTTCTCCGATCTCCCTGATCGAGAGGTCTCTTAGACCGTCTTCCCTGGTGAATCTTGTCAGGTCGGCATTCTTCATGACAAAAACACCGGAGTCATTGGTACCGATCCACAGTCTGTCTTTTGAGTCAACGAACAGACTTATTACCGAAGCAATACCGGTCGTTGAATCGAAACGGACGAATTCGCTGCCGTCATAGCGCACCAGACCGGAATAGCCGCCTATCCAGATGAAGCCTTCTTCAGTCTCGGCGATCGCATTCGCCTCCGAAGTCGGGAGTCCGTTTGTATTATCATAAAGCACGCTCGCATAGCCGATGCCTGTTCTGTTGAGATCGATGTTTTCCTTTTCAGCTTTTAACGGCTTAAAAGATACTGCATTAAGAAGCAGGATGCTGACAAGGATAATGGTTTTCAGTTTCGTATTTCTGGTCATTTATCAAATTAATTATACATTAAGGAAGAATAGTCAGTTCTTTTAACGCTTACGCAAAACAATAATATATAATTAGGATATGAGCACGAAAGCACATAGAAAAACTATTCATTTATCGCAGATAGGTGGATGGTTCGCTTTGATATTCTTTGGAATTGCCCTTAATCTGGCCGGAATTCAGATCGCCAATTCTCTGGAAGTCAATATCTATCTTGACAGTATTGGCACGATCGCTTCCAGTGCCATCGGCGGATATCTGCCTGGTGTTCTTGTAGGCTTTTTCACCAATACTCTGAGCAGCCTTATCTATGATCAGATAAACATCTACTATGCCGTACTCAATGTCCTGATCGCTGTTCTGGCTACCGCCTTATACAATAAAGGTTTCTTCAACAATATCTGGAAAGCCGCGATAACGGCTGTGGTGATCGCTTTAACCAACGGCATCATCGGCGGAACCATTTCCTTCCTCATCAACGGTTATCTGGGATCTACAGAATACCTCCCGTATCTGATGGGTGAAACCGCAACAGAACTGATCGATAAAGGAATAACGATCATGCTGGTCTTCATCTTCATTAAACTGGAAAAGAAATATGTCAAGGAAGATCTGCAGTTCCACACCTGGCGTCAGCGTCCTTTGACGATTGAAGAAAAGCAGCAGGCCGACAGCAATTACAACCACATTCACGGTCAGGCGTCTTTGCGCAACAAGCTTCTGATCGCCATCATCATCGTCACCACGGCAATCGCCTTTGTCATGGCCGGTATCAGTTATATGCAGTATCGTGATGAGACTGTTTCCAACAACATGCGCATAGGTACAGGCACAGCCAAGATGGCAGCCGCCTGCATCGACGGCGACATGGTCGATGAATATATCGAAAAAGGTGAAGAGGCATACCGCTATCTTGAAATCGAAAATCAGCTGACTGCGATCAAGGCAAGCTCAAGTGACATCGAATATGTCTATGTCTATAAGATCATGCCGGATGGCTGTCATGTCGTATTTGATATCGATACACAGGAAGTTGAAGGAAGTGATCCGGGTGAGATCATTGAATTCGATCCTTCATTTGAACCTTATCTGGATGAGCTGCTTGCAGGCAAGGAGATAGATCCGATCGTCTCTGACGATAAATTCGGCTGGCTGCTCACAGTCTATGAACCGGTCAAGGATGCCAAAGGCGTAACCCAGTGCTATGCCTGCGTCGATATCTCCATGGCCCGTGTTCAGACCAATCAGATCGCGTTTTTGACTAAGGTCATTTCTCTGTTCCTGGGTTTCTTTATAACGATCATCGTCTTTGCCCTGTGGCTGGCCGAGTACAATATCCTGCTTCCGATCAATACGATGGCGATCGCCGCCAGAGATTTCACTGTCAAAAGTACAGAAGGCCGTGAGGAAAGCGTTGAGAATTTCAAGAACCTGCAGATCTCGACCAACGATGAGATCGAAAATCTTTATGATTCCTTCTCAATGACGATCGAAGAGACGATCAGCTACCTCGTTGAAACACAGAAACAGGCCGCCGCACTAAACAAGATGCAGAACGGTCTGATCATGGTCCTTGCGGATATGGTCGAAAGCCGAGACCAGTGTACGGGGGATCACGTCAGAAAGACAGCTGCCTACTGTCGCATCATTCTTGAACAGCTCAGGAAAGACGGTGAATTCACCGATCAGCTGACCAACAGCTTCATCGATGACGTCGTCAACTCGGCACCGTTGCACGATATCGGCAAGATCAAGGTGCCTGATGCCATCCTCAACAAGCCTGGCAAGCTGACTGACGAGGAATTCGACATAATGAAGACTCACACCACTGCCGGCAATGAAATTATCCAGCAGGCTATGCAGCTTGTTTCGACGGATTCCGGCTATCTCAAGGAGGCCAAGAATCTGGCGACCTATCACCATGAAAAGTTCAACGGCAAGGGTTATCCGATGGGCTTGAGCGGTGATGAGATACCGCTGTCTGCCAGAGTCATGGCTGTAGCCGATGTATTTGATGCTCTGATATCAAGAAGAAGCTACAAGGAACCGTTCAGCTTTGATAAAGCGATGGAGATCATTGAAGAAGGATCGGGTAATCATTTCGATCCAAGAGTTGTCAAAGCCTTCTTTGAAGCCAAAGACAAGGTAAAAGAAGTATCGGAAAAGTTTATGAACTAAGACAGACGGGAATCATCCCGTCTGTTTTTATTTCTCGCTTATCGTGGCAAACACTACTGTTCTTTGGAGTTCCTTTTCCTTTGTGCAGGTCGACAGGGCAACGATTCTGCAGTCAGGATCAGGCTCCTTGTAGATATCGGCTCTGGACTTTATGTAGTTGCGTATGTTGTCGGCTGTCCTTATTGCCGGATTGAAGATGAAACCGTCACTTGTTTCTGCTTCATATGCCGCAAAGACTCTGAACTCATATTGATGATCAGAAGTAAATATCATGCCGTTTTGATGAGCGCCAAAGTAATCCTTCTTCAGATACTGATCCAGACTGCCAAACATCAGATCAGGCATCGTGCTTTGGCCATAGATTATTGAAAATTCATCCTGCAGCTGTTTGTCGTTGCTCCATTCAAGGAAGATCGAACCGCTGGCATTGCTTTCACCGTATATGTTTTTGTCCAGATACTCGACATTGTCTTTGCCCTGCATGATCGGATAATTGATATTCGTATCATCTATCGTCAGCCAGCCGATCTGGTTCCTGATGAAGGCCGAGTCCGCTGAAACAGGCCCATCTTTTCCATTTGCCGGAAATAAGCCGCCGTTAAGGATCTCACCATGGATCAGGCGGTCATAAAAAGTATACCCGCCTATCAGCATCATAAGCAGGCATGTCAGTACGATGAATGCATTCAGTATGCGGTCAAGGACCAGCGCTATCCTATCTGCCATTAATCTATATCCCTCTAAGACGGAATACGTATATCACTTTTCCTTTTAGATCTTTTTTGCTTATCTGCCCGAACACTCTGCCATCTTCTCCCAAAGGCCGGTAGTCATCCAGCAGAAAATACCCGTCAGCAGTAACTTCATACGGAAATACTATCGCTGAATTCTCTGCCCAGAAGGTTTCATAGAATGTCACCAAATCCGAAGCTGCTCCGTCAACTCTGAATATCCCGTTATAGATATCCACTTCGCATGGACCTGCGGCCGCAATCCTTGATACTTCATTCTTTCCTGTTTCAGGGCTCTTGTACACCACCACATCACCCGGACTGTATGATGTGATCTTTATCGTTATCAGGACATCGCCATCTATGATGAAGGGATACATCCTGTCTCCCCTGTTTATTTTCACTCCGAACAGGAAAGTGAACATCAGGATCATCAGCAACGAAAAAACGCCAAGCTTGATAAGGAAACCGTATAGCGGCCTTATCGTATCTTCTTCCTCAGACACCCCCTTGACTTTTGTTTTTTCCTTTCTGTTTTTTTCTTTCCGATCCTGTTCTGGCTTCTCTATGGTTTCTTCTTGCTTTTCTGCCTCTTCTATTTTCTTGTTCAAAAGATCATACAGATATTCTTCTTCCCGTCCGGCTGTCTTTACAGGTGTATTTTCTCTTGGGCTGTCGACCTTTTTCGTGACAGGATCGTTTGCCTGACTTTGGCTTGCAGGCTTCTCCTGCGTGGAGCTGTTCAGCTGCTTTTGGATCTCTTGGTTTGCTAAGTGTCTATCTTTATACAGCTCGCTGCGCGTATGAGTAACAGCCTTATATCTATCGCTGCGACGGCGTTTCTTGCTGCTGGCAGGCAGGTCTATATCTTTTTTCTCACTGCTACCCATGACGTCTCCTTTCTTTTATATGAAACATGAACATTTTACATTCATTATTATATATGAGTTATGAAGGCATAAAAAAGGAGCTGCATTTGCGCGGCTCCCTTATCGAATCCTGACTAGTCGTCTTTAGAGTGGCGATCGCCGATCTGGTATTCGGCATTGTTTGCGAACATCTCCCTGACGGTGATCGGTTTATCACCGGTAAGCCTTTCAAAGTCGCGGGTCCAGATATCCATCTTGCCTTCTCTGATAGCCTGGGCAAATGTGACCATGCCGTCAGATGAGAACGGAGCTTCACTTCCTTCTTTGAAAACACCGTCAGTCGTTCTAGGAACACCCATGGCATCAAAGATCTGGTAGTTCTCTTCATCAGTTACGAATTTATAGCTTACATTGTTTCCGGTCTCTTCATTACCGATCTGGCAGAATTTGGAGATCGTCATCAGCTGAGGTCCGTTGATGTTCAAAACCGCATGATCATATTGCGGTTCAAACGCTCTGTGCAAGGCATAGGCAACAGCCTTGGCGCAGTCCTTGCGCGAAATATAGGCCATCAGTCCGTCTCCCTGCGAGTTCATCAGAGGTCCGCCCATCTTCACATAGGTGAAGTAGTTGGTGATCATGGCTTCCGCATACTGAGAATTCCTCAGGAATATGTAGTCAAGCCCCTGATCAGCGATATATCTTTCCGTATAGATATGATCCTTCTTCTCGACTGAAGGGTTGGTCTCATCGTCGGCGTTTACCAGTGAAGTATAGACGATCTTCTTAACGCCTGCTGCCTTGGCGGCATCGACGCAGTTTTTGTGGGCGTTCTGTCTTTTCGCTCCGACAAACGGCATCGAGATCAAAGCGAGCGCATCGGCTCCCTTGAACGCTTCTATAAGCCCTTCCGGATTATTGAAGTTGGTAACGTGTGTTTCTACTCCCTGATCGGCATACTTAACCAATGATTCGGGATTGTAGCCGCAGTATACCAGGTTCTCTTTAGGTTCCAATGTCAAAAGGATGTCAGCTGCATAGCCTCCCAGGTTGCCATCTACACCGGTCAATAATAGTTTCATGATTATTTTCTCCTCTTTTTTATACTTATTATTATAAATTATGTCATCCCTTTCTGACAGGAAATGTGAAATATGTATCAGGATAAGGTTCATCTTTAAAGTTGAAATGCCACCATTCCTCTTCGATCGGCGTGAATCCGTGTCTTGCCATCAGATCTCTTAGAAACATGCGGTTTTCGTGCTGAATATCACTTACACCTCTGTAGGATGGATGGGACAGCTCACCGAAATAATCGAAAGGTCCACCGACATCAAGATCTCTGCCGTCTTTTATATCGACCAGTGTCAGATCGACGCTGCTGCCTCTGCTGTGGCCTGAATGGGCAGCTATATAGCTTCTGTCAAAGAGTTCTTCCTTGTTTACCTCGGGATAGAAGTATCCTTTCATCTTCGTATCTTCAAGATCTTCAGCCCACCTTACAAAATGATCGACAGCCATCTGCGGACGATAGGTATCATAGATCTTGAAACGATAGCCTTTTTCTCTGGCCTCGTCAGCCGCCTGTTTTAAAGCTTCTGCAGCTTTTCTTGTCAGCAGGGCAACTGGTTGCTCATAGCCATCGATCCTTGTCCCCACAAAATTGTAATCGCTGTAATATCTGATATCGGTTATCAGATCAGCTATCACCTCGCTCAGATCTACAAAATCACTTCTGTCATCGGAAAATTTCATCATCATGATCAGTGTCCTTTATCTAACTTGATATTCTTTTAGTATTCCGCATAATCGGCAGACAGGTTGGTTTTAATATCTGCGATCTCTTCTTCTCTCAGACCGATACCTGAGAGATATTCTTCGGCCTTCTGCTTCATGTCGATATTTTTAAGATCATCGCTGTCATAGATCGTTTTCAGGGTATTGATGATATTCATCTCGGCGATTATCTGATAAGCGCTGTCTTCCTTGGTGATGCCATACCAGTTGTAGAATGTCGCCATGTAGTCTTCGACTATTTCGTCGTATGAAGCACCCATCAGGCTTTCCAGGATCGCACAGATAATACCCGTTCTGTCCTTTCCCTGCAGACATTGCACAAGATAAGGTCCTTCATTGTTGGCGAAGCATCTCATGAACTCGGCCGTATCGTTTCTGTTTTCTTCCGATTTCACATCCAGATTGATGTTCTTGGTCAGATGCTTGATGCTCGCAAAATATGTTTCCTCATAACCGGGCAGATTCTGAAGATTTGCTTCATCTTCCGACAGATTAATGACAAAGGCTATGTGATGGCTTCTGGCAGCGGCATCGGCGTAGCTGGCCCGTTTGTATACATCATCGATCGCTGTCGACGAACGGTAAAGGACGTTCTTGCCCATTCCGCTTGTCGCGATATTGCGGAAATTGGCGAATTCTTCATCGCTTAAATGTTTATAATCTTCCCGTTCATTGCTGAACTTCAGCTGCAGGATCGTGTATTGATCATTATATCCGCCCTTTTCTTTCATGCTGAATTCGATCTCGACCGGATCATCAACGCCGTCTTTCAAAGTCCACAGCACTTCATCGTTTTCGCTTTGCTTTTCAGCGATCCCGTAATAAGAAGCGAAGTCGCCCATGTTTATCGCCAATGTGATGGTCTCAAGATCTTCCAGGGCAAAGATGCCTGTAGAAAGAGAGGTCACATCGGAATAGGAGGTGACAAGCGGTGCTTCGACCTTTTGGCCAAGGAAGCTCATGGTCAGGATATCGCCAAGTTCAAAACCCGCATCATAAAGATCCTGTTTTTTCAGATCGGTATAGATGTTGCCGAATTTGTTTATATGGCTTGCAGAGATATATGTCTTGACGCCGATCTGCTCTGCAGACCCTTCCTCGATAGCCGTCTCTTTCTTTTGACAGCCAGAGCACATAAGCAGCGTCATTGCCACGATAATCAATAATACTTTTTCGATTCTTTTCATAACAAATCCTTCTGCCTGTTTTTAGACTTCAATAGATCTCTAAAGCAGTTTGCGGTATTCTTCGATCACCTTCAGATCGGCTGGCGCATATTCAGCTTCTTCATACGGATCGATCCACCTGATCGCCTTATGGTCATGAAGAGTGATGTTTTCATCTTCAAGAGCGCAGCGGAAGCAGTCCATCACCAGATAGAAATCCGGGTACTGATGTTTTATCGTGAAAAGATATCCTTTAACGATGAGCTGCGCATCAAACTCTTCCTGAATCTCTCTTTTTATAGCCTGTTCGCCACTCTCGTCTGGCTCATACTTGCCGCCGGGAAACTCCCAGCGACCTTCAAGATCTCCCTTGAGCCTTTGGGCAATGAGGATCTTATCCTTCTTTTCAATAATGGCCGCAACCACTTTCAGTATTTTCATCAATTCATATTATATAATTTTCGTGATGGAAGATCTGTTTATTAAAAGTATCAGCGTTGAAGAAAACATCGATAAAGCCAATTATCTCTATCAGATACCTGCAGTCAGGCATCTGATGAAAGAGCCTCTGAAGTTTGACCGTCGTGTCACTTTTCTGATCGGGGAAAACGGAACAGGCAAGTCAACGATCATGGAAGCACTGGCCATAAGCTGCGGCTTTAATGCTGAAGGAGGGACAAAAAACTTCTCCTTCTTTACCAGCAACACCCATTCCGATCTTCACGAACACATGATCACAGGAAAAGGGAAGCACTTCAAAGACGGTTTCTTCTTGAGAGCGGAAAGTTTCTATAATGTCGCATCCTATATTGATGAGCTCGACAAGGGAGGAGGAGGCAGACCGATCATTGACAGCTATGGCGGTGTATCGCTGCATCTGCAGTCCCATGGCGAAAGCTTTATGGCGCTTATCGCAAACAGATTCTCCGGCAACGGACTGTATCTGCTGGATGAACCAGAAGCGGCCATCTCGCCGCAAAGGCTGATGCAGCTGCTTGTCAGGATCCATGATCTCGAGAAAGATTCCCAGTTTATCATTTCAACGCATTCCCCGATCCTGATGTCCTATCCCGGCGCCAGGATCTATGAACTTGATGATGAAGGGATAAGAGCTGTTGAATACAGGGAAACAGAACACTATCAGATCACCAGGGATTTCATCGAAAGACC
This sequence comes from uncultured Erysipelotrichaceae bacterium, assembly GCA_902803275.1. Lineage (GTDB taxonomy): Bacteria > Bacillota_I > Bacilli_A > Erysipelotrichales > Erysipelotrichaceae > Colivicinus. The sequence continues at coordinate 1,052 of CADCPE010000026.1, read as the reverse complement.
GGAAATGATGTACCGCTACCTTTTTGAAGAGGAATAAGCAATATCAGAAAAATTAAAAGAGCACTTCCAATCAATATGGATAGTGCTCTTTGTTTAATGATATAAATATCAACTACGAGATCGTACCGACGATGCTGTCGCGTTTTACTTCGCCTTCTCTTACAAGTTCGACTTTCTTCTCGTTAGGGTTTGTGATGATCAGCATCGTGCTCATATCAAATTTTGCTGATAGCTTGTCGAAGTCGACTGCCACGATCGGATCACCGGCCTTGACTTCATCGCCCTGCTTCTTTTCCAGGATCTTGAATCCGACACCCTTGTTTTCAACGGTATCGACACCGATGTGAACCAATACTTCAATGCCGTCTTTCGTTGTAAGACCGAAAGCATGGCCAGTCGGGAACATTACTGTCAGTGTGCCGTTGACCGGAGAAAAGATATTTACGCCGTTTCCTGCAAATTTGAATGCGATCGAATCTCCCAGCATCTTCTGGGCAAACATCTCATCGCTGACTGACTCGATCGGGATAAGCTTGCCATCACCGAGGGAACTGATCTTGTCGTTGTCGAGATTCAGCGGTTCGTATACAGGTTTTTTCTTGAAAAAGTCAAACATATTATTTCCTTTCCTTCAATGATCTCAGAATTGAATCATCTCTCTTGTTTAATTTGATAATATCATATTTATCATTGCATCTGACAAAATGTGCGGCATAGCCGTTAGGTATCGGCAGGTATTCGGCCGGTTCATTTTTGATCAGTTCTATATACTTCTTTATATCTAAGCCAAACAGAAAATCCAGCATATGCAGGAAGATCGCTCCATGAGAAACGATCAGGATCTTGTCGTTATCTTCAACTTCCTCGCAGATCTGCTGATAGGTCTTTTTGACTCTTTCTTCCAGCATCCTTCGATCTTCACCACCGACATCTGACCAGTCAAAGCTGGAGAATCTTCTTTCGTCTATTTCCTGAAGATGATTTTCGATCCTTGTGCCTTCATATGTCCCGAAGTTCATTTCCTTAAGGCCTTTGGTATAGATGATGGGGAT
>CADCPE010000025.1 GCA_902803275.1 uncultured Erysipelotrichaceae bacterium | reverse complement strand
CTGTCAAGAAAATGATCGTAATCGCCATATTCCCTGCAATTATATGTTTCGCAATATTCCTTAGCTTTTTGCGGATCCTTTGAGGCAAAGCCAAGCAGTTCAAGTCCCTGTACGAGCTTGCAGGATCTGGCGATCCTATTGGCGATCTTTCCGCAGCCAAATATCACTAGTTTCATAATTATATTTTAGAACAATTCAGCTGAAATTTTCTGCCTTTGCATATATAAAAAAAGCTGCTGCTTCCGCAACAGCTACGCATCTGATTTAGAAATGCTTAATTCTTCCCTTGAAGTGTTCATAGATGGCATTGTTGTCAAATCCATCGACGTTCTGTGACTGGAAGACATACGGACGCTTGCCATGAGACAAGACGATCTTCATTGCCTCGGTAGCGATCGTATTGATCAGAAACATCGTGACGATCGAAGAAGCCGGACCGGTCTTGATGCCTTCAAGATCCATCGTGGCATCAGCCATCGGTACACATGAGTCGATGACACAGTCCGCCACCTCAAACAGGCGCTTTCCGCTAGGATGTCTTGAAGTCTGATTTCTTGACTGTTCAACATTGGTCAAGGCCACAACATATACTCCTTCTTTCCTGCAGCGCATGGCCATTTCAATAGGCATGGCATTTCTTCCGGAATTGGAAGTGATGATCATGATGTCACCAGGTTCAATGTTGTAGGAATCATATACAACATCGGCAACGCCCGATGTCTTTTCCATGGCTCCTGAACGCTGCGCACCGAAAGAAGTCAGAGTATCAGGGTCCAGCATTGCATCGACATTGCCTAAACCGCCGGCTCTGGCAAACAGTTCGATTCCCAGCATGTGGGAATGTCCGGTACCGAACGTGTGGATGATCTTGTCGTTTTCGATATTCTCCGCAAACTTTTCAGCCAGCTGCTTGATCACATCCCTGTTTTTTTCTTCCGCATACTTCATTACTTCAATAATCTTGTCACCATATTCAAAATTCATTGTTACGCTCTCCCCTCGTATTTATTCTTAAGTTCTTTATCATGTTTCTCATCGCCGTTCAGGATCGGCAGCTCATAGCCGTCGGCCTTAAGCAGCTGTATCGTTCTAGCTGCGATCGCCTGGGCAATGCAGTTGTTGCAGATGGAACTTACGGAACACACTTTTGCTACCCCGTCTGTTTCAAGCAGGGCATCGCCATGCGGACCGCAGTTGTCGATGACGATATCACCGAATTCATACAGTTTTTTGCCGCTTGGATGTCTTGGCTCTTCAGCCAGTGTATGTTTCATGGAAGTGATGATCACGACCTTGTGGCCGTTCTGCTTAGCCAGATCCGCAATGTCGATAACGATACCGTTAATACCGGAATTGGAAATGACGATGAAGATATCCTGAGGTCTTATATCATAAAGATCATAGAGTTTTCTGGCTACGCCCGGTTTTCTTTCAAAGATATTCTTGCGGTCCATGAATTCCTCTACTGTGATATCACCTTTGGTGACAAAATCAGTCATCTCCATGATGTGGATCGGAACCAGGGAACCAAGACGGTTCTTGATGTCAATACCCAAGCCTACGGAATGTCCTGAACCGAAGACATGAATGACGCCTTCTTTTTCAATGCATTCCTTCATAGCCTGTGCCACAGTTTCAAGATTGTCCTTCTGGCTGTCATAGAGGTGATCCAGAAGCTGACTCAGTTCATCCTTAAATCTCCTGGCGTCTATCATTATCTGATCCTCCTTCCATATGGATCGGTCAAAGAATTGTTATGGACATCTGCCCCCTTGATGTTGGCAGAAAGCAGGATCGGAGCTTCCTTGCCGCTGTCCGTGTAGTATTTATATACTTCTGCCGTCAGCATCTGAGCTATGACATTGGCGACAGTTCAACTGAGCTGTCCGGTCCTGACTCCATCGATATTCAGCGCCGCATCCGGTTCATCGGCGCACATGTCAAGATAGGCATCGCAATAATCAAGAAGCGTGCCTTTGACCTTGTCGTAGGATCGTTTGTTTACGATCCCCACGACCTTCTGGCCTTTGGCTTTGGCTTTTTTTGCGAGTTCTGTGACCAGCGGCTCATTGCCATAGAAACTTACCAGACAATACATATCCCGATCATCGAGTTCATATAATTCTTCAAATCTGTCGATGATACCTGGATCGCAATAGACTTCCCCGCTGTCGATCTTGTCCTGCTCCAGCTTCTTGTTCAGGATCAGATCCCTGAATTTGTAGGCATGAAACGGGGCAATACCGCCTGCTCTGTAATTGAGTTCATTCACGAATTCTTCTCCGTGTCTGACCCCGAAAAGCTGAACGACACCAAGATTGTCCATGCATTCACCGAACATGGCAGCTATTCTAGCTATCTGTTCATGTTGCGTATCATAGGCTTCATTGACTTTTGACTTGATGAGTTCAAAGTATTCCTTTTTTACGTCCATTGAAACTCTCTCCTCTTTTATTCTAGTTTTATTATAAACCTTCAAAAAAGTAATAAAATAAGTGTATAAGGAGAAATTATGAAAGGTATAGTGATTACTAGCCATGGTCCTATGGCCCAGGGCATTCTTGAAACTTCAAAACTGTTTTTTGGTAAACAGGCTCAGATGAAAGCCTGCTGTCTGAGTGCTGAAGATAATCCCGATGAATTTGTTGATGTATTGAAACAAGCAATAGCCGAAGTAGATACAGGCGACGGCGTCTACGTATTCTGCGACATGCTGTTTGGTTCTCCATGCAACTGCATGATGAGGATCATTGCTGAAGATCTGGAAAGCGACAAGATCCAGGTCATCACCGGCGTCAATCTGGCCATGATCCTGCAGATCCTTTCCGTAAGAGAAGCGAGCGACTGCACTGTTGATGAACTGGTCAAGTCCGGACATGACGGCATCGCCGATCTGAAAGAAACACTGAAGGCAAATATGCAGTAGTTTCCATCTTATCCGAATATGTTCAAGCAGACTGCAAAGTCTGCTTTTTTAATTTAAAAAAGCTCCGCAGTTTCAAGAACCGTGCAGGGCTTCTTCCTTTTGAATCAATTATCTACAGCCTATTTCTTTAAGAATTTATTGTAAAGAACGATTACCAGACAAGCACCAACTACTGATGAGATAATGTCGCCGATGATTGATGATGTAGTGAATCCTAATAAAGAGAATACTAAGCCACCAACTACACCGCCAGCTAAACCTAACAGTACATTGATGTACCACGGACCATTAAGACCCATGAACTGTCCAGCTACGTAACCAATACCAGCTGCAAATAATAAAGAAATAATTAAACCGAACATTTTTTAATCCTCCTTTATTTCTCAACTAAATATTATACGAACTACTTATTGTAAAAGTAAATAAGCGCAATAAAGAAGTTGCCCATCAGATAAGCCATGCAGCAGGCAAGGATAAAATACAGGATCTGCCCCTGAACTATCTTTCCCTGTTTGAGGAAACGGTTGAAATCCAAAGCGCTCAAGGCGTAGAAAGAAAGCAGAAAACAGATAAAGAAGATTATCACCCTGATATAGAAATCAAGCATACATGAATTCTCCTTTCAGCATTACGTTTTTGATGTTCAGATCATCATCCATGATGACCAGATCGGCATACTTGCCTTTTTCCAAAGTGCCGAAGCGTTTATCCAGCCCGTAGAATCTATATGCATTCAGACCGGAATACAGCAAGAGATCTGTGTATTTGGCGCCCAGCTCATACAATACCTTCATTTCATCGTTTATCGAAACGACACTGCCGGCATAGTGTCCGTCAAGAGTCATGAATCTCGTGCCTTTTTTGGTGCATTTCCTTGACATGAACTCATATTCGCCGTCAGGCAGATTCTTGGCTGTACTTGAATCCGTTACCAGCATGATCCTGTCTTTATCTATATTGTGCAGAATAAGCTTCAGCACGTTTCTTTCGATATGATTGCCGTCAGCTATCACTTCAACATTCCATCTGTTCATGAAAGCGCAGTTGATCAGCGTAATATCGCGATGGTGCAGTCCTCTCATCGCGTTGAACAGGTGCGTAAAACCATCCACATTCTCATCAAGATCTTCATATACGGCATCGGAATGGCCGCACATGACTCTTACATCATGTTCGTGAAGCAGGGCTCCAATCTGTTTTGCCCCGTCCAGTTCATAGGCGATGGTCATCTGCTTAAGTCTGCTTGTTTTTCTAAGGATATCTTTCATCATTGCCAGATCCGGCATGAGAAAACTATCAGGATTTCCAATGCCAAGATGTTTCCTGCTTAAAAAAGGCCCTTCAAGATGAATGCCCTGAAAACGGGCATATTTGCCAGTATAGTCTTCAAACAGCCTGAATCTTGATTCAAACTTTTCAAAAGAGAGGTCATAGGAAAGCGTGCCCAGGTATGATGTCGTCCCATCCATGGCATATTCATAGGACATCTTGTCCAACTGCTGCAGATCAACATCATCAAATCCCATCATATCGATACCGTGGTTGTGAGTATCGAAAAAGCCCGGCATGATCAGTCTGCCTTCAAGATCTATTTCTTCATATTCCTCTTCAATATTCCGTATCCTGCTGCTTTGAGGAAAAACTTCTTCAATGACGTCATCATTTACCAGCAATGCTCCATCAATGAATTCCCTGTTTCCATCAATCACAAGATGGCCATGTTTTAAAAGACGGCGCATCATTTGGCTCCCAAGGCGGCGATGATTCCCGGCAGCAGCTGTTTCTTTCGCGATACCAGGCCCGTAACGAATCCTTCTTCATTCCGTTTGAAGCCGTCTTTGACGACCTGCTTTCGATGACCGGCAGAAAGCACATAGGATCCGGAACCGTTGGCCAGTGTCAGCATGATGGCCATCAGATCGTATCCGCCTGACTTGCATGAATCATCGAGATATCTCTGCAGATCATCCTTGAGCTTATGATATTCATCTCTGCTCTTGCACACAGCCTGTGAAAGGCCGACCCGGTTGCCGTCGATCGAGAACTCCTTGAAATCGTTGTAGACGATCTCGATAAGACGCTTGCCCAGCAGTGAATCCGCATGTTCGATAATCGATCTGAACAGCTCATCGGGGTCAACTCCGGATATCCTGGCCAGTTTTCCGGCCGCTTCGATATCAACGGAAGTTGTGGTCGGTGATTTGAAATTCATCGTATCGGAAAGGATCGCACCCAAAAGCAGACCGGCGAGATTCTTATTCAATTTGATGTTGTTGTTCAGAAACATATTGGCCACGATCGTAGCTGTAGCACCGATCGGCTGCGTGATGATGCTGATCGGATTGTCTGATCTGAAACCGTCAAAGCGGTGATGGTCAACGATCTCCAGGACAACGCCTTCATCGATGTCATCGATCGACTGCTTCTTTTCGTTGTGATCGACCAGAATCAGCTGTTTCTTCTGATAGTTGAACAGATGATAACGGGAGATCGCACCGACGACCTTCCCTTCTTCATCTAGAACCGGATAGGATCTGTGACGGGACTTGGCGATCTTCTTGCTGGCCTCATCGACCGTATCATTGATCGAGAAGTAATCGATCTTCTCTTTGCCGATCATGATGTTTTCGATCGTCGGTGTCTGATAGATCAGACGGGTGATGTAAAGCGGAGTAAGCTCAGTCGTAATGATCGTAGCTCCGGCAGCTTTAGCCAGATCCTGGATGTGCTTGGAGATCGGTGAAGATGTGCAGATCACCAGCATCGTTGCCCCGAGCTCCAGACAGTACTGCATCTTGTCGTCTTCGTTTCTTAATAAAACGATGGAGTCATCTTCAACATTGGACTTAAGACTTGGGAACATATGCATCTTGCCGGAAAGCTTGTGATCTCCTCTTAAAACCAGTCTGCCTTCCAGAGTTTTGACGATATTGTCGATTTCAATATTCCTGATGATGGATTCAAGCTGTTTGTCGGTCTTCGTCCACATATAGGTAAGGTCATCCAGCGTGACGATGCCCTCAAGTTTCTTTTTCTTGTCTACAACGATCAGACCTCTGTTCTTGAGCTTGATAACCTTGTCCAGAGCCTCCTTCATCGTCATATTCCTGTCAGCCAAAGCGGCCTTATCCATGTCGATCTCCTTGAGGATCGATTTTGCCGTAAAAAGCATCACCGGGTCATCGAATTTGAAACGCTCCAGCAGATATTCAGTCTCCGGAGCGACCGAGCCGATCCTCGATGCCTGCGCATTTACGCCTTGAGCCTTTTTATACTCGGCATAGCCTATAGCTGACACGATTGCGTCAGTATCGGGGTTTTTATGACCTAAAACATAGACGGGACGTTTTTTCATTTCAAAGCCTCCTCAAGCTCATCCAAACTGATTGGACCTTCTCTCAATATCTTTATATCATCGCTAAGATCAACGATCGTGCTGGCTTTCTCGCCTCTGGCATCAGCACAGACGATGCCGTCGATCTTTTTATTCATGGCCGCAAAAACATCTTCCCATTTAAGAAGTGAACCCTTATTGGAGATATTGGCACTTGTCACCATGATGGGTCTTCCTATTGTGTTTATCAGCTCAAGGATCCATTCATCATCAGGAATCCTGATACCGATGGTTTTATTGCCCTGGCTCACAAAATCGGGAACCTCTTCCTTTTTTTTCACAATGACAGTCAAAGCACCGGGAGTAAACTTTCTGATGATCTTTTCAGCTTTATCGTTCAGTATTGCCACTTTCCTGATCATGTCCAGGGAATCGCACATCATCGGCAGAGGTTTGTTGAAATCCCGCCCTTTGGCAAGATAGATCTTCCTCATGGCTTTCTCATCCATGATGCAGCCCAACCCAAAAACAGTATCGGTAGGAAATGCAATAATTCCCCCCTGTATCATCTCTGTGATTATTCTTTCCTTATCCATCTTTGTATACTTGATGGTTTTCATGATTTAATTATATCGTATCAACACAATCAAGAAAGATGGGAATATGATTAAAAACATTATTTTTGATATGGGCAACGTTTTAGTCAGATTTGACCCGTATCGCATCCTTGAAGAGCACGATATCAAAGATCCAGAAGACATCGATCTGCTTTTGAAAAACATTTTTTATTCTGAAGGCTGGTCCAAGATGGACCTTGGCATCTATGTTGAAGATGATCTTTATAACGAAGCGATCACAAAACTTCCTGTCAGGCTTCATCATACTGCCCGTGAGATCCTTGATACCTGGTATGAATCACTGACACCGATCAAGGGCATCAAAGAACTAGTCACAGATCTGAAGAAAAGGAAGCTGCACATCTATCTTCTTTCCAATGCCGGCAAGTCAAAGGATATTTACTGGAGCAGCATACCTGCTCATGAGTGTTTCGATGGCGGTATCGTCTCTGCGTTTGTAGGATGCGTCAAACCTGATAAAAAGATTTTTGACATCCTGCTGGAAAAATACGGATTGAAAGCCGAGGAGTGCATCTTCACTGATGACATGAAAAAAAACATCGATGCAGCAGGAACTTTGGGTATAAATACTTTCCTGTTTGAAGGCGATGTTGAAGCGCTAAGAAGATATATCTTTGAATTTCTGGATAAATGATATTATTAGGTTAAGTATAAGGAGATAAACAACAATGCTGATAAGTGAAGCTATTTCAAGAATCAAGAAATACTGCAAAGGCACATGGCTAGG
>CADCPE010000024.1 GCA_902803275.1 uncultured Erysipelotrichaceae bacterium | reverse complement strand
GTTCGTATAATTTAACAAAGAGGTATTCTCAAGGAGAAAAAATATGTCAAACAGAAGAATCGATGATGAAAAACTTGATAAAATCAGCGGTGGTGTAGGACCTGAAAACACCGAGGTTGTACTTTCTCTTAACCCGGAGGAAAGATTAAAAGAAAAGGCCGATCTGGAAAAAGAACTCACTGTCAGATTAAGGACAGATATCATCAAAGAAGACGCTCCTGCCATGCTGGCTGACCCTCTGGCGAATTCAAAGTTCATCAAAGAGAATGATTCCCTCTTCGGCAAGCTGCTTAGAAAATTAAAAATCAGAATATAACAGAGTGAACCTGAGGTTCACTCTTTTTTTATGATGATCAGAAGACGATGTTTGCCAGGAATCTTCTTGTCTTTTCGTTCTGTGGATCAACAATGACCTGCCCTGGAGTACCCATTTCAACGATTTCCCCATCATCCATATAGATGACCTCATCTGATACCTGTCTGGCAAAACCGATCTCATGGGTGACGACGATCATCGTCATTTTCTTTCTGGCCAGCTCCTGAATTACCTTTAAGACTTCATTTGTAAGCATCGGATCGAGTGCACTGGTCGGTTCATCAAAGCACAGCACATCCGGTTCAAGTGCCAAAGCTCTGGCGATGGCGACTCTTTGCTGCTGTCCACCGGAAAGCTGATGCGGATAATAGTCCATCCGCTCCCCAAGATCCATCTGTTCAAGCAATGCCACGGCTTTGTCTTTGATATCTATGCCCTTGAGCTTTGATGCCAGGGTGACATTTTCCAAGGCTGTATACTGCGGAAACAGATTGAACTGCTGAAAGACCAGACCGAAATGTCTGCGGATATTGATGGCCTGACTGTCTTTGATCTCTTCTTCCTTGCCTGCATCATAGAGCATTTCACCGTTCAGGATTATCTGCCCCTTATCGGCCATCTCCAGCAGATTGATGCATCTTAAAAGCGTAGTCTTGCCGCTGCCGCTTGAGCCGATTATCGAAAGTGTCTGACCCTTTTCCAGCTCAAAAGATATATCCTTCAGGATCTTCTTTTTACCGTACGATTTTTCAATATTCCTTATTTCCAGCATATTCATGATTCAGACAAAATAAGACAGCTTTTCCTCTAGCTTGTCCGACAGGATGGTCAGAAGCCCGCTGAAGATCAGATAGAAGGCACCGGTGTAGAACAAAGGCCAGATGATGCCCTGAGATTTTATGAAGGACTGGCCTTTCCAGATGATCTCATAGACCGCGATCACTCTGGCAAGCGAAGTATCCTTGACCAGCGTTATGACTTCATTGCTGACAGGCGGAATGATCTTCTTGATCACCTGAAGCAAGACGATGTTTCTGAAGATCTCCCACTTGCTCAAACCAAGCACTTTTCCTGCTTCATACTGGCCCTGCGGTACAGCCTGAATGCCCCCGCGGTAGATCTCTGCGAAGTAACAGGCGTAGTTCAGCACAAAGGCAAACAGCGAGGCGATAAAGCGTCCGTTATCGCCCATGCCCCAGATGTTTCGTCCCAGAAATATTCCCGGTCCGTAGTATACGACCAGCAGCTGCAGCATCAGCGGAGTTCCTCTGATGACCCAGATGAGAAACTTCAAGGGATAGCTCAGGACCCTGAGATTGCTCATGACTCCTAATGCCATAAACAGGCCCAGAGGCAGGGAAAGCAAAAGCGTCAAGGAAAACAGCTTCAGGGTCATCAGAAAACCCTGAAGCAGAGATAGTGTTACCGTTAAGATCATTGTGCCAGCAGCGATTCCTGGACGCCGAACTGTTCAGCAATTGAATACAGTGTTCCGTCATCATAGAATTTCTTGAATTCATCATTGATGAATCCAGCCAGATCGGAACCCTTGCGGCAGCCTACGCCATACTCTTCTGAAGTAAGTTCAAACTTATAGGAAAGATCAGGGTAGCTGGTCTTTTCGCCGATCATTGCACCGGCCATCAGAAGGTCGATGATGCTGGCATCGCTCGTTCCTGAAGCGACTTCAAGCAGCGTATCAGCCTGAGTCGATACCGCAATAAAATTAAAGCCGTTTTCTTCGGCGGCATTCATGCCGGCTGAACCGTTTTCGACCGCAAACTGAAG